>CAZOMM010000052.1:0-4999 GCA_964581165.1 uncultured Coriobacteriaceae bacterium | reverse complement strand
CTCTCTACTGTCTTCGATCGCTTCAAAAAGTCTACTGGAACTTGATGCATCCACAACAAAAGGCTTGAGTTCATCTGCGTCGGGGGAATCGGCTTTGTTTATATCTGTTGCGTGCAAAGGTATCCCACATACAGGACACTCCCGTGCTGAATCAGAAAGATCAGCTCCGCATTCTTTACAGATTGCCAAGGTTTTCTCCCCTCCCAAATGGGCAATTTTCTTAGGGATTATAACCGCTAAAAAACACCATATTTTTATGGAAAATTAAGCTGATTTTAAGCTGGGCAGGCCAGAAAAATTGGCTTTAAAGTCTCTTTAAAGCTCGCACCACATCGCATCATAAAATTAAGAAATATGAAGTCTAAATCTTCGTCAAGGCTGTACAAATTAAAGCCTGAACATGGAACTTGTGCCGATGAAACCAAAATCGACCCTAGATATACTGAACGAGGTGTTGTTTGTGCCAGTGTTAAGTCTATTTTGGGTCGTGAATATATATCCAAAAGATCAAATACATAGCTCAGTTTTGGGCTTTTTTGACTTTTGGAGCTGTTTTACCGTCGATTGTTTATTGGCCAAAGGTTTGTGAGTTCCGACACTGGCGCGGATAACTTCGTCCTTACGCGCGAGCGAAAAAGCGCTCTAAGGGCGTCCCAACAGATGGAATGCCATCGCCTGTTGGGGTGTTTTGCAAGGACCTTAAGACAAGTCAACTTTGATAACCACAGATATATGAGGCAGCTAAAGGGCGGCTGTTTCTTTGTCGAGGTTTGCAACGAGGAGGGCCTGTTTTAAGGCAATTTCTACGGTTTATGGAACCAAAGAAAGAGGGAAATATGGCATACGGAAAAGAATGGCAAGAAATCAGGGAGGACGGCACCGTCGCTACCCGAAGCAATACTTGGTCGCCTCCGGGAAGCCACCCGGTTGGATATGGCGTCAAGGTCATCACCAAAGACGGTGAACTGATCCGAGTTGAGGGCGACGAGGACAATCCGATTACCAACGGTCGCGTCAACGCCATGAATCTCGCCCTTCGTGAGTACACCTACTCGCCGGATCGCATTATCTATCCAATGAAGCGTGACCCCAAAGATCGCGGTAAGGACAAGTGGGAGCGTATCACTTGGGACGAAGCGATCGACATTTGCGTTGAGAAGATCAACGAAATGAAAGAGAAGTACGGTGCGGAGTCCATCGTAGTCTTCGGTGGAACCGGACGCGAGGCCTGCATCTACTACTATGCTCTGGCCTTCTCCGCAATCGTCACTCCAAACTGCTGCTACACGCAGTCTGGTTGGTCCTGCTACGGACCTCGTTGCTCGGTCACAGACTACATCTTGGGTGCCGGTTATCCCGAGATGGACTACGCCGGATATCTCCCCGAGCGTTTTGATGACCCGAACTTTGAGCTTCCAAAGTACCTTGTAGTTTGGGGTAAGTACCCACTGCCTTCCAACGGCGACGGTCTTTTTGGTCATGCGCTCGTAGACATGATGAAGCGTGGAACCAAGATCATCTCTATTGATCCTCGTATCACTTGGGTTGGCTGCATCGATGGCAACATCAACGTTCAGCTTCGCCCACAGACCGACACTGCTTTCGCACTCGGTATCATCAATCTGCTTTTCGAGAACGACACCTATGATCACGAGTTTGTTGACAACTGGTGCTTCGGTGCTCCTCAGCTAAAGAAGCGCGCCGCCGAGTATCCAGTGGAGAAGGTAGCCGAGATCACTTGGGTTCCCGAGGAGACAATCCGCAAGGTCGCAGACATCCTCGGAAACGAGCGTCCGATCTCCTACGCTTGGGGTCTCGCATTCGACCAGAACAAGAACGGTGTCCAGCTAGGCATGGCCTTCTTGTGCCTCTGCGCGATGACCGGTTCGATCGACACCCCCGGTGGAATCACAGTTGGTCCTCCTGCTGCACTACTTGGTAAGTGGCGTATGGAGCAGCGTTCTGCAATGGACGACGAGCTGTGGCAAAAGCGTATCGGTGCCGAGGCATGGCCCGGACTGTCCACCGGTATGGCAACCACCCAGCCAGACGCAACTCTAGACACCATGGAGTCTGGAGAGCCCTACGAGCTGCATATGGGTTGGTTCAACAGCTCCAACTTCCTAACCCCCACCTGCTCGGCCAACCCCAAGAGATGGCACGACGCACTGCTTAAACTCGACTTTGTTGTGGTCCAGGATCTGGTTATGACCCCAACCGCCATGGCACACGGCGATATCTTCCTGCCTCTTTCCACTTGGGCAGAGCATGACGGAATCGTCATCACCCACTACGGCCGCAACACAGTGTTTATGGGCCCAATGAACAAGGCTCTTACCGTGGGCGAGTGCAAATCGGACATCGAGGTCTGTATTGCCATCGGTAACCGCATCAACCCCGATTGGTGGCCTTGGGACAACGCCGAGTCGTTCTTTGATGATCAGCTCAAAGAGCTTGGCATGACCTTTAACGATCTGCGCGAGGCCGGCTTCTATCAGCCTGGTTATACGTACAAGAAGTACGAGAAGGGCATGCTTCGCTTTGACGGCGCGCCTGGCTTCAATACCGTTACCGGCAAGGTAGAGATGAAGTCGACACTCTATCGCGCATGGGGCGAGGATCCTCTGCCTTACTATGAGGAGCCAAACTACAGCCCGATTAGTCGTCCACAGGATGTCGAGAAGTATCCATTGATCATGACCACCGGCGCTCGTACCTACACCTCCTTCCACTCTGAGCATCGTCATGTTCCTTCGCTGCGTGCTATCGATCCATGGCCCGTCATCGAGCTACATCCCGAGGATGCCGCAAATTACGGCATCACCAATGGCGACTGGGTAGAGGTCTACAACATGTTCGGAGATGCTCGCCTAAAGGCTCGCGTAACTCCGACTATTCTGAAGGGTGTTGTGCACTGCACCCATGGATGGTGGTTCCCCGAGCAGAACGGCGAAGAGCCTAACCTGTATGGTGTTTGGAAGTCCAACGTTAACACTCTTATCCCCCACTTCAACGTGGGCAAGCTCGGATTTGGCGCACCTTACAAGGGCATTATGTGTAACGTCAGGCGCGTCAGGAGCCTTGACCAGGACTAGTACGAGAAGGGAAAGACAACATGTCTGACAAGAAGCAGTACGGCCTCATGGTTGACTACAAGTACTTCTCTGGCAACCACTCGGCCGAAATCGCCTGCAAAGAGGAGATGGGCCTTTCCGTCGACCAGTGGGGCATTAAAGAAGTTGAGATTGGTCCATTCAAGATTGGTGAAGGCAACGAGGGAGACGATTGGGAGTGGTTCTATCTCCCAGTACCAACCTCTCTGTTTTCGAAGATGTGGGCAGATGGTGGAAATGGCGGCAAGCCCCTTGCTGTTCAGGTAGAAGAATCCGGCTCATTAATTTATGGTCCTATCGAAGAACTTTGCCAAAAGCTTGTCGAGTGGCCACGTCCTGCGGTACTCTTTAAGCTGTAGGTTTAATTCCATTTAAGAACCGCTTGTCCTGCCAGGAAGGTAAGTGGTTCAATAGAGTTAAAGGAGTCGCAAGATGGACAGGAGCGAATTCGAGGATATGGAGCTCAACGATCAAGTTGAGTATCTGAACAAGTTTGTCGCTGAAGGCAAGAGTCTTGAGGAGATCGAGCAGGAGGTCGGAATGACCGAGCGCGAGATGGGTGCCATTGGACTCTACTACATCGACGAAGATGACGGATTCATGGGCAAGCCAATGCGTGGCTACCAGACATCCAAGCGCAGTGGCAATGAGTATGCAGCCACTGGCAAGGGTTGGCGTAGCGAAGAGGAAGCAGAGTCCGGAGAGGGAGCTGCACACGTTTCACTCACCTAAGCTATCCTTTTAGCTATTGGCTCTAACAAAGCCGACGTTCCGATAAGCTGGGGCGTCGGCTTTTCTTTTGAAATTCATTATTTTTTGATTGCCCTTTGACCCTTTGACTTGGCAAGACAAGCTAAGTTTATACAGACTGTTATATCATCTGATTCACAACAAAATGCTTATCTAAACCTTTGGTACAGGAGTACAGGAGTATCTCAAATGTCTGAAAAACGTTTAAGCGAAAAACAGGAGCTTATACTTTACAGAATTGCAATCAGACAAGACGAGCAGGATCGTCAGCCTAGCCTGCTTTACAAAAAAGCAATGCTTGAAGATCCAATGTATACAGAACTTTTAGATCTAGAATATCTTGCATACGAAGAGTATGGAGAGGGCGACGAAGCTATCGCCAGCCTTTTTGTAACCCTGGCAGGCGAGAGATATTGCGTTAAATATATCGATGAGATTGCAAAGCTTGATCGAGGGAGTCGCCCTCAGTTTTAGTTTTAGTTTAATTTGAGGAGGACAAAATGTGCTGGTCTTGTAATCCAATCTGCGGAGGATGCAGGCCTCCTAGAATCAGGGCTGTACAGTGTCCTGAATGTGATGGTTTTAATGCCTGTGATATAGAACATTTGCAGGACTCTTATGAATGTGAGATCTGCGAAGCCGATATAACTGATTTAGCAATTCCAGAACCGGCTATCTGTAAGATGTGTGGAGAGATCTGTTACAACCCCTGCAAGCGTTCTAGAAAAGAACTCGAAGACGGCGAACTTATTCCCTGTCAAATGCGAGTAGTCGAGCCTTTGATTCCCGGCTTGAAAGAAACACCGACTGCAGCGTAGGAGCAAGGGCTTTAGCTTGTCCTCTTTTAGCTAAACAAAAACTTATAGAAGGGTTTCACTCATCAAAGAACCTTGCTCATTGAAGAGTCCCGCTTGTGAAAGAGCCCCGAGTTTAAAACTCGAGGCTCTTTTGTTTGCTGATGGTGCGGGCAAGAGGACTCGAACCTCCACGGGTTGCCCCACTGGAACCTAAATCCAGCGCGTCTGCCAGTTCCGCCATACCCGCATTTTTGACCTTATGAATAGTATCAGACCATCGCTTTTGTATCGATAGGGCTATTCGGAACTATCCGTAGACGTATCCTCAACAAGCCCTGC
>CAZOMM010000051.1:0-15233 GCA_964581165.1 uncultured Coriobacteriaceae bacterium | reverse complement strand
ATTCTGACAGAGTGTCAATATAGAAATCACCCTTGACAAATCGGTTTCCAAAGGGCAATCCTGGCAAATCCCGCGAAGAGCTGGAGGAGATCAAGCGTAATCTGCGAGAGGCAGGTGATCCAGGCGATGGCGAAATGGTGGCCACGATGGGTTACTGCGCACCGTATAATCCGCATACCTACATGACTGAGATTCCCAATGTTATCTGCGAGCGCGATGTAGCGTGCGTATTGCGTGACGGCACGAAAATTTACGCTGACATCTATCGTCCTTTCACCGAGCAAAGAGTACCTGTTATCTGCGTATTTGCTCCATTTGGTAAAAATCCCAGTGAAGGCATGGATTCTTGGCAGCTGATGGGTGTGCCGCCAAAGACAGTTTCTGAGTATGCCAAATTTGAAGCACCTGATCCGGGATATTGGTGTCCCAATGGTTACGCAGTAGCCAATGTTGACCCCCGTGGTATAGGCAACTCTGAGGGTGATGTGTATCTATGGGGTACACAGGATGCTCAGGATGGCTATGACTTTATCGAGTGGGTTACCGCTCAGGACTGGTGTAACGGTAAGGCAACAATGATTGGCAATTCCGGTGTATGTATGACTCACTGGCGTATTGCCGCTCAGCGTCCACCACATCTTGCGTGTCTGGCTGCCTGGGAAGGCCAGGGCGATTTGTATCGTGAATCCTATTACTGCGGTGGCATTCCCAATCCAGATTACGAGACGCACATCATTGACTCTCTTGCAGTGAATAATTACATCGAGGATACGCCAAAGTATGTTAAAGAGCATCCTTTGATGGATTCATACTACAAAGACAAGATTGTCGATTGGAATAAGATTCGTATTCCTACCTACGTTACTGCAGGATGGGTTCACCATCATCTGCGTGGTGCATTTGAGGGCTTTCGTCGTATTCGTTCTCCTAAGAAGTGGATGCGTGCCCATCGTGACTTCGAGTGGCCGGATAGCTACAAGCCCGAGAATCTCGAGGACGTTAAGCGTTTCTTTGATCGTTATTGCAAAGACATTCATAACGGTTGGGAGATGACCCCGCGTGTGCGCGTCGATGTCATGGATGCCTATGAGTACGATTATGCTTCTGAGCGTCCTGAGGAATCGTTCCCGCTTAAGCGCACCGAGTACCGCAAAATTTATCTAAATGCGGCTGAGGGTAATGCTTCGTATGAACCCTTCGCTCATGAGTCCGAGGTTGTGTATGACCCCAAGACCGAGACTACCTCGTTTAACTTCCGTTTTACGGAGGATACCGAGATTACGGGCTTCATGAAATTACATCTGCATGTCCTCGTGGGTTATATAACCTCACTCATTTTGTATGTCATTACTAGCAAAACAGCAAAGTCTTTGTCTTAGCTCAGGCGACTTTGTCCTTTCCACACCCGGTACGTGCAGGGTAGTTGATGGGAATTTTTAAGGGATTTTTCGACAGTCGTGCTGTCGAGGTTCAAACAGAAAGGAATGTGAAATGACTTACAGGATTCTTACACTTTCTCCAGGTTCCACCTCAACGAAGGTGGCAGTCTTTGATGACGACAAGCAGGTATTCAAGGCCAATATTAAACACTCTCCTGAGGACCTGGCAAAATATCCCCAGGCTGTCGATCAGCGCGAGTGGCGTACCCAGTGCATTTTGGATGAACTGAAAGCACATGGAGTGGCTCTTTCTGAGATCGATGCCTTCTCGGGGTACTGCGGCAGCATGGGTCCTACTGTGGGTGGTATTTTCAAGATTGATGAGACGGTGTGCGATCATGTACTAAATGCCGGCGTAAATCATCCTGCCATTCTGGGTGCTCCCATTCTGTATGATCTAGCGCAGCAGGTGGGCAAGCCTGCGTATGCAGTCAACCAGCCTGATACCGACGAACTCGAGGACGTTGCGCGTATTACCGGATATCCTGGAGTCTATCGTAAAAGCCATGTACATTGCCTCAACCAAAAGGAATGCGCCATGCGCTGCGCAGACGAACTGGGTCGTGATTATAAGGATGTGAATGTCATTGTGGCGCATATAGGTGGCGGACTGTCCGTTGCTACACATAATCACGGTCGCATGATTGATACCAATGACGTTTTGGAAGGATCCGGACCCTTTGCTCCAAACCGTTCGGGTGATGTGCCGCTGAAACCGGTGGTAAAGCTGTGCTTCGATGGGGCTCATGACAAGAAAGAAGTCGATGGAGTTATCGGCAAGACCGGTGGCTTGATGGGTTTACTTGGAACCGATGACGCAATTGAAATTGATCGTCGTATCGAAGCAGGCGATGAGTGGGCCAAGATTGTGTATGAAGCAATGGCCTATCAGGTAGCAAAGGCTATTGGCGGTTTTGCTGCAGCACTAAAGGGCAAGGTAGATGGAATTGTATTAACCGGTGGGGTAAGTAACGACAAGTACTTTACCGACTACATCTCCGAGCGCGTAAGCTGGATTGCTCCTATCAAGATTTACGGTGGGGATTTTGAGATGGAGGGCTGTGCAGCTGGTGCCGTGCGTGCACTCACAGGTGCTGAAAAGGTTATGACGTATACCGGAGCCTTCTTGGACGGGATTTACGATGCCAGGTGCTCTTTCTGCAGTTGACTAATGTCTCTCGCAAGATTTTTCAAAATTTGGGCGTTTCTTAAAAGTGTCTAAAATGAGCCGACCTTGCTTCCAGGTCAGGGTCGGCCCATTTTTAAATACAGTCATACTAAGTAGAGCGATGCAGAGCTTACAGAAGTCAGAGATGATTTTGATTCTCTCCTTAAATTGAGTGAGCTCAGTTAGACCTCACTGAGATGTCGGGGGGGGGGTGCGTTTATTGATTGGGTGTTTTTGGATAGCAAAATGGAGCGATTCAAGACAGAAGTTGAGAAAAGGGTTTAATTCATCATTCAGTAAAATTTCGACTTTGCTGGGGTTTTCCAGAAGGTTAGTAATAAATGTGAGCACGCAGTGAGTTGACATCTTAGCAAGTATTTGTTGCGTTGCTTCAGGCATATATCGATTATCCAAGACAAACGATATGTCGTTGTAAAATGCCGGCTCCCATAAAAGTTCTACCTGGGTAAGAAACTCTATTTCGCGTTTGTTGAACAGTTTGCGGTAGAAGGTTATATCCGACAGCACACATTGACTTAGGGCTTTGAGAAAGGGACTGCAGTCAAGCATGCGCGCTCCCGTTTCGACATGTACATAATAGGGAAGGCTTTCCTTGCTGTTCTCTTTGAAGGGTGCGCTTATTAGTTTGCTCGCAGGAAGTATATCGCGCAGTTCATGGGCCAAATCGTTGCGAAGTATCCACATTGCAACGTCATATTTGCTGGCGAAATGATAGTAAAAGGTGTTGCGGTTTATTCCTAAGTTTGCAATTAAATCGGCAATGCGCACCTGTGAAAGGGAAGTTTTCTTGACCATGGCTACGAATTCATCAGATATCTCTTGCTTCGTGTCTTTTTTCATAGCCATGCAGGTTTTCCTCTTTTCGCATGCTTTATGGGACGTCTGGACAGAGCTGCATCATGAAACAATTATCAAGATGCGATACCTATATCTAATCCGATAGTGAGCAACAGAGGCTTCAAATTTTTTATGAGTCCATATGAGAATTCATAATCAGTATGAATTCTCATATGGGCATCAGGATTTCGAGTGCTCAAATTCCATACTCTCTTGGAAATGTGCCATAGGCATTTTATACGATTTTGCATAGTCAATTGTCGATAGTGTCCATTGAATCTCATTTTCTTGTCAGTGAAAGCAAAATTGGTTTTGTACTTCCATAAGTTTTGACCATCAGAATTTAGACAAAACAAAATTATGCCTATTAACCTTTCTCCTTCCGTGTCCATAATTTCTTCATGAGCCGGACAAAAGAAGCGTCCGGTCCAGCAAAGGGTATTTCCAAAGGAGGAAAACATGGCAAATACCACGCGTCCCCTAGAAGGGGTCAAAGTCGTCGAGATGGCTACGTTCATCGCCATCCCTGCAGTCGGTCGTATTCTGGCTGACATGGGTGCCGAGGTCGTAAAAATCGAGTCAGCTAACGGCGACAACCTACGCTTCACTGCTCCTAACGAAGGACGTCCTTCCGATCCACATGAGGACATGAACTTCGACTTGGAGAACGCCAACAAGAGAGGCATCGTGCTTGATCTTCGATCTGACAAGGGCAAAGAAGTCCTGTTTAAGATGCTCGACGACGCCGACATTTTCCTGACAAACTGGCGCCCTGGCGCTCTGGCTCGTCAGAACCTCACCTATGAGGACCTGAAGAGCAAGTATCCTTCGCTGGTGTATGGCAATATCACCGGTTTCGGCGAAACTGGTCCCGACAAAGATCTTCCCGGCTTTGACTACACTGCCTTCTTTGCACGTTCTGGTTGGTCTGGATCTCTGTTCCAGAAGGGCACGTGTCCCACCAACTTGATTCCTGCTCTGGGTGACCACATGAGCGCTCTTGCTCTGACCGGTGGCGTCCTTGGCGCTCTCTATCGTGCTAAGAACACTGGCCAGGGTGACCACGTGCATGTCAGCCTGATGCATGCTGGTATGTGGGTTCAGGCATTCCAGATTCACGGTGCTCAGTATGGCACCGAATTTAATGGTGTTACCTATCCGTTCGACCGTCGCGAAAATCCGCTGCCGTACCAGCCCGCCGTCAACACCAAGGACGATCGTTGGCTGCAGGTTATGGGTCCGAACTTCTCCATTTACTGGCCCAAGATTATGAAGGCTATCGGCCGCGAAGATATCCTTGATGATCCCGTGATGAGCGACCAGAAGAAGATTCAGGATACTGGTCGTGTGGGTGAGGCCTATGACTTGGTTCAGGAAGGCTTCAAGCAGAAGACCTACGAGGAGTGGGTGCCGATTCTTACTGAGCTGGACATTCCTTTCGCTTTGTGCCAGACCTATCAGGAGATTCCTAACGATAAGCAGGCTTGGGCTACTGACTGCTTCTATGAGATGGATTATCCACGCGGCAAGAAAGTCATGCTGCGTACCCCCATCGATTTCGAAGACACCGAGCTGCCTCCTTACGTGAAGGGTCCGCTTATTGGCGAGCACACCGAAGAGGTTCTTGCTGAGCTCGGCTATTCCGAGGACGAAATCAAGGCCATGGAGGCCGATGGCGTTATCAAGCAGGGTGAGCGCAAGTAAAGCTTTTCAATTTCGCAAGACGCTGGGCAGGTTTTCGCCTGCCCAAGCGTCTAGTCTTTATCAAATTCATGCCCGACATTATTCCAAAGGGGGAAATGAATGACTGAAGAAGTAAAGGAAGTCCCTGAGAAGCTTCCAGCAAAGAAGGTTCTTGCTAATATTGCTGCCAATGTATACAACAGCGCTATTGAGGCTAAAGCTCGTGGTGAGAAGGTAGGCTGGATCGCATCTAACTTCCCACAAGAGATTCCCGAGACCTTGGGTATCCACTGCGTGTATCCCGAAAGCCAGGCTGCGGCTATCTCGGCTAAGGGCGGAAGCATGCCTATGCTCGAGCATACCGAGGGTGAGTTGGGCTATTCCAATGACCTGTGCGCGTATGCGCGCATCAGCCTTGCCTATGCTGATTTGGCTAAATGTCCTAATGGCGAGCAGGAGATGCCTCTGCCTGATTTTGTGCTGTGCTGCAACAACATCTGCAACTGCATGATGAACTGGTATGAGAATCTCGCCAAGATGCTCGATGTTCCTGTGATTATGATCGACGTTCCTTACAACGATAAGTATGACGTTGACGCTAAGCGCATCGCTTATATGCGTGGTCAGTTTGACGACTGCATCCGTCAGCTGGAGGAGATCACCGGAAAGAAGTGGGACGAGGACCGCTTTATGGAGGTGTGTGACATCTCCAATAAGGTAGGCGTAGCATGGCTTGAGGCTACCAAGTATATGGGCTATGAGCCTTCTCCGCTTAACGGTTTTGACCTGTTCAATCATATGGCCGTGGCCACTATGGCTCGTGGTAAGCAGGAGTCTCTTGATGGCTTCTTGCAGCTGATTGAGGAGTACAAGGAGTTCGTCAAAGAGCACAAGTCCACATTTAGGGCAGAAGAGAAGAACCGCATCATGTTTGAGGGTATTGCAGTGTGGCCTGGTCTGCGTGCTACTAGCAAACCTCTCAAGGAGTCCGGTACTAATGTTACTGCCTGCGTGTACGGTCCCTCCTTCGCATTTACCTATGGCAATACTGATGAACTGATGGAAGCCTATGCCGCTGTTCCTAATGCCATTAACCTTGAGCGTTCTGTTGAACTGCGCAAGCAGCTCTGCACCGAAGGCAAGGTCGATGGCGGTCTGGTTCATATCAACCGTTCCTGCAAGATGTGGTCGGGTACTGCTCCCGAGATGGGGCGTCGCATTTCCGCCGATCTGAACATTCCTATTGTCACCTTCGATGGCGACCAATCTGACCCCCGCAACTTTAGCGAGGCTCAGTATGACACCCGTATTCAGGGTTTGATCGAAATCATGGAAAGCAACAAAAAGGGGGAATAAGGAATATGGCAGACATCAAAGAAATGCTGGCCTCGTTCTCCGAGGTTGCGTCCAATCCGGCCGCAGAGGCTAAAAAGCATGTTGAAGCAGGCAAGCGCATCATTGGCGTTGGTCCTTACTACGTGCCCGAAGAAGTTATTCATGCTGCCGGTGCTGTTCCATTCGGCGTATGGGGTATGATAGGTCAGTCGATTGAGGCTAAGAAGTATTATCCGCCGTTCTACTGCTCTATCGCTCAGATGACTCTCGAAATGGGTCTTACGGGCAAATTGAACATGCTCTCCGGTATGGTAATCACAGGCATTTGCGATACCATGCGCGCTGCTTCTCAGAACTGGAAAGCAGCTTTGGGCAATAAGATTCCCATGATCTATGTAAGCCCTGCTCAGAACCGCTTCATTCCCGCTGGACGTCAGTACATGGTGGATTCCTATAAGGAATATAAGCGTGGTGTTGAGGAATGCTGCGGCACCATTGTGACCGATGACGAACTTAAGGCTTCTATCAAGCTCTATAACGAATGGCGTGCTGCAATGCGCGAATTTGTGAAGCTTGCCGGTTCGCATCCTGCTGAGGTAAGCGTGTCGGATCGTGTGGCCGTGATTAATGCTGGCTACTACATGGACAAAGCCGAACATCTTGCTCAGGTTCGCGAATTGAACGCTGCTCTTGCTGTTGTGCCCGAGTCCTGTGACGGCTACAAGAAGATTGTGCTTTCTGGTGTCTATGAAGACATTCCGGCCATTATGGAAATTCTTGAGGCCAATAAGTTTGCTGTTGTGGCTGATGATTTGGCTAAAGAGTCTCGTGCCTTCTCCCGTGAGGTCTCCGAGGAAGGTGATCCCGTTGAGGCATTAGCTGATGCTTGGTGTGCCCTTAAGGACGATCCTGAGCTCTATGACCCCAAGAAGGGCCATGTGGATAAAGTTGTGAATCTTGCTAAGGAATCCGGTGCACAGGGTGTTGTGATCCTGCTTGCTAAATTCTGCGATCCCGAGGAATTTGACGCTCCGCTTGTCACTAAGGCATTGCGCGAGGCTGGTATTCCTACGATCACTGTTGAAATTGACCAGTCAACCGAGACCTATGAACAGGCTCGTACTCAGTTTGAAACTTTCGCAGAGCTTCTTTAGTCCTGTTTGTTCTTGATTTGAGTAACTGCTGTACCCGAACTTGATTAATGGAGGATTGGCTGCATATTTCTGGCATGAGAGATGCGCATGTCATTGTGAGTAGTTGGTCCTCCTTTTCTTTCAGGTATGTCTCTGTTGTCATTGCGGCAACCTGAAATTGTTTGGGGCACATGAAGTTTCATTCTCCTAGGGGAATGCCCGTTTGTTCGCGTAGAGCTGGACGGATGGGTTCTTGACGGGAAACCGTTGAATAGGGGAGGGTTCGCGCCTGCGTATGTGATGGGCGGTCGCGAGCCCTGGATTTTGCCCATTTGCTTGGGCGTTATAGAAACGAGGAAATTATGTCTACAGCCCCAGCGCAGAAGAAAGGTGGTTTTCACTACGCCTTTCTTATTGTCGCGTCATGCATTGTATTCACAGGCATTCCGTGCGCCTTGGTGCTTTCTTGCTCCGGCATTTATTACGATCCGGTTAGTACTTACTTTGATGTACCAAAAGCAACCTTTACGCTCTATTTCAGCATCCTTAATATTGCCATGATGATTACTCTGCCTATTGCGGGTAAACTCATGACCAAGATTGATCTGCGTGTCATCCTTTCGATATGTGCCATTCTTGATGGTGGATCCATGCTGGCTATGTCTACCTTTACCGAAGTATGGATGTTCTACATCACAGGTATTACCTTGGGTATAGGTACTGCTCCTTTGCTGTACTTGGCAACTCCGAGCCTTATTAACGCATGGTGCCGTAAGAAGGTCGGCTTTTTTATCGGCTTGGCCATGGCCTTTACCGGCATCGGTGGCGTAATCTTTAACATGGTTGGAAGCTACTTTATTGGACTTAGCGCTGAGGGATGGCGTACGGGTTATATGGTTTTCGGCATCCTGATTCTGGTTATTACGCTTCCGTTTACCATCTTTGTGATCCGTTCTAAGCCCGAGGACAAAGGTGTTCTTCCTTATGGCGCTGAAGAAGTTGTTGACGATTCTGGCAACGCTTCTGCTGCTGCTATGACTGGTGTTTCGGCTAACAAGGCCATGAAGACGAGCGTATTTGTTCTTATTGCGCTCTTTGCATTCTGCATCACCTTGAACCAGACGGTCTATCAGTTCATGCCTTCATATGCTAGTTCGTTTGCGGATACCGTACCTGCTATTGCTGCTGTTTCCGGTGCAATGGCCTCTGCCTGCATGGCTGGTCAGGCCATAGGTAAGGTTGTCCTAGGTGCCGTAAACGACAAGAGCGCTCATGCGGGTCTGTTCCTGGGCCTGGGCTGCGGCTTCGTCGCTGTTGCACTGATGTGGTTCCTGCCTGTCTCGGCCATTATCATGATGGTTGCTGCTTTCGTCTTCGGCTTTGTGTATGCCTGCACCAACGTTGAGGCTCCTTTGCTGACTCGCTCGGTGTTTGGGTCTCGTGACTACACCAATATCTGGTCACGCGTCTCGATGGCTGGCACCTTGGGTGGCGTTATTGCTCCTACGCTGTTTGGCTATCTGGTTGATTTGCCCGGAGGCTTCAACATCATGTTTGCGGTGAGCTTCGTCTGCATGGCTGTTTGTCTCATCTGCGGTCTTGTAGCTCTGAAGAGCCGCGGCAAAATTCCTTGGACCACGGAATAATTACTTTTTCGACGGCTCGCTGCTGTGACTAATCCCTTAGGGCGCAGCGGGCCGTTATCTTAAGGCGCTTTTCGTCAAGATTTACATTTCCCATCAGAAACGGTGTCTTGCTCTACGCAAGACACCGGCCGCCGATTATCTTCAACAGGACAAAAGATAGTCAGCGGCCGGTGAATGCCGGCGTGATGGTCGCTCCTCGTGCAGCCTGATCGCGGGGCGCGGCCGCCCTTATCCGTCAGGCACATCAGGCGAATCACCCGAAAAGAAAGGCATGGCTCATGGACTTCTCCTACTCAGACGAGCAGCAACTCCTGGTAGAAAGCATCCAGGAATTTTGCGAGCGCAACATTGATGAGAACAAAATCAAGGAAATGTATGCTAATCACAGCATGAGTGACGAGCTCATCATGGAATACCTTGAGGCAGGCTTTGGCCTTATGGGTATCCCTGAGGAGCAAGGTGGTGTTCCCTGCGATCGTGTGACCCTGGGAATCCTTACTGAGGAATTTGCCCATTATGCTGGCTGCATCACACCGTTTTTGAACAATACGCTCGCTATGTGCGACATGATTGACTTTGGTAGCCCTGAGCAGGTTGAGATGTGCATGGCTGCCTATCTTGAAACAGGCAAGCCTATTTTCTCTCTGGGCTTTTCTGAGCCAGGTGCAGGTTCTGATAATGCTTCTATGAGTTCAGTGGTCAGGAAGCAGGAGGATGGCACCTATATTCTTTCGGGTCAAAAAACTTGGGTGACCCAGGGTGAAGTCTTTCCTTATGTGTTGGTAGTAGCCAAGGACGAAGATCCTTCTCCTTCTAACCGCACTATGTCCATGTGGCTCGTGCCGCTTGACTCTGAGGGTCTCTCTACCGCTCCGCTGCACAAGATCGGTCAGCAAATTATGCCGTTCTGTGAGATGTACTTCGATGACGTGAAGCTTACCGAGGATATGCGTGTGGGTGATCCGGGTGCAGGCTTCGTCAATTTGATGAAGAACTTTGAGATGGAGCGTTGCCTGATTGTGGCACAGTGTATTGGTTGTGCTCAGGCTGCTATGGATGAGGCTGCTGCTTACGTTTCTGAGCGTGTGACCTTTGGCAAGCCTATCTCTAGCTACCAGCTTATCCAACTCAAACTTACCGAGATGGAAACTGCTCTTCAAAACTCTCGCAATATGCTTTATAAGACGCTGTGGAAGATGGATCAGGGCGAGGATATTCGTATCGATTCCGCATTGCTTAAGCGTTACGCCGCGCAGGCATGCGAGATGGTTGCTGACGAGGCCCTGCAAATTTATGGCGGCTTGGGTTATACCGACGAGACGCGTTTCGGCCGTCTTCTTACTGACATTCGCGGTATGCGCATTGCCGGTGGTACCGATGAAATTATGGTATATATCGCCGGTCGTCAGCTGGCCAAGAAGTATCAGCGCAAATAACTCCCGAATATAAAGGACTGCTCAACAACCGAGGGGCGGGGCATCGCCCTCAATGTTATCCGTTTAAGTTAATGACATTGATATCGCCCCTCGGTGCTTCGTTTGCGCAATGCGGCGGAGCGCCTTCTTCCCGCGATGGGCAGCGCGGTACACGGCAGTCACGTATCGAGTTTGGACAACTCTCGCAAAGCAAGGCTCGATGCGTGACGGCCAGCTAGACTGCCACTCGGGAAGAAGGCCTGTTGTAGTAAGTGAGGGCTAGATAAAGGCATCCTAGCAAATTCTAACTTTCTACTTACTTTTATAATGCAGGAATTATCTCGGGAAAGGATTAACGTGTCGGCTTCTCGTTTTTTGGGAATTGATGTGGGTTCTACCGCATCTAAGTGCGTGATTATTGATGAGACCGGCGAGATAGTAGGCAAGGGCATCTACGCTTCGGGGGCGGGCACTGCCGGTCCGCAGAATGCTTTGGATGAAGCGCTTGCTGCTGCGGGTATTTCCAAAGATGATGTAACGTTTTCCTGTTCAACTGGATATGGTCGACATTTGCTCTCATGGACCAATGATCAAATGTCGGAACTTTCGTGTCATGCCAAAGGTGCATCCAAACTTTTTCCTAGCGCTCGTACGATAATTGATATTGGTGGTCAGGACGCGAAGGTGCTGCGTCTTGGTAAGGATGGCCTACTTGAAAACTTCGTGATGAACGATAAATGCGCGGCCGGAACAGGTCGTTTCCTCGATGTGATGGCGGGTATTTTTGGCTGCAAGGTGGCCGATCTATCGGATTATGATGCACAGTCCAATCACGTCGCTTCCATTTCATCAACCTGTACAGTCTTTGCTGAATCTGAGGTTATTTCCAAGCTGGCAGCAGGAGAAGCAATTCCTGATATTGTGGCCGGCATTCATCTTTCAGTGGTTGAGCGCACGGGTGGATTAGCTCGTCGTTTGGGTATTGTCCCTGATATTGCTATGACAGGCGGGGTAGCCTTGAATAGTGGACTAAGAAAACGTCTTAGCGAGAAGCTTGGATACGAGATTCTTACATCGCCACTTGCTCAGCTTAATGGTGCCTTAGGTGCGGCTTTGTTTGCGCGTGATAAATCGGTTTCACGCAAGGAGTAATTCTTGGCGCATGCGCGACTACATGTGGCGCTGTAGTAGCAGGGCATCGGTGTCCATTTGGGCAGGAGGGTATCCTTATGGACGATCAAAGCACTTATCAGGATGAAACA
This sequence comes from uncultured Coriobacteriaceae bacterium, assembly GCA_964581165.1. Lineage (GTDB taxonomy): Bacteria > Actinomycetota > Coriobacteriia > Coriobacteriales > CADBOM01 > CAZPAN01. The sequence continues at coordinate 3,294 of CAZOMM010000051.1, read as the reverse complement.
TTCGACGATTTGACACGCTGGTCACTTTTGGCTTGCCTTAAACATGGTTACCATACTATGCCGTCTAAACGCATGGCGATTGTACCGGGTGGCAGTATTGGGTATGCCGATGCTTTTGTCCAAACGTGCACCCTTGTCCACTATCTGAAATCTGTATACGGGATAGGTTCTGAGAAAACGGTAGCCTTATCCTGTCCTAATCTTTTGCGTGCGGTATTGGTTCTCGCTGCAGTTGAGGCCTGCGGAGCACGCTTGGCTTTTCTCCCTTCGACACTCGCTCGGTCTGATTTTGAGCGCTATGCTTCGCTGGTTAATCCTGACTTGATGATTGTGGCTACAGCAGAGCATTGCACTATGGCACGTGAAGTGCTTCCCGAGGTGAAGTTGATGTCCATTGGCTGCAGGGATGTTCCTGTGCCCTGCATAGATGATGTTGTGCGTGGATTTGCCTACGGAGCCGATGCTTTGAATGTTCCTATTCTTGCTGATCAGGCAAAATATATCGTGTTCTCGTCGGGCACTACAGGCCTGCCTAAAGCAATTGTTAATCGTGCATTGTCATTTGCCTACAATGGTATATGTTTGCGTCGTGCGTTGAACTTTACTGCTGCTGATGTAACCTTTGTTCCCGTTCCTATTGCTCATGTATTCGGCATTGTAGGTCTGTATGCCGTTTTAGGTGGCGGTGGAACATTAGTAACTATGGAAAAGTTTATTCCTGAGGACGCCTGTGCTCTTATAGAGGGAACAAAAACTACCCTGCATCTCGGTGTGCCCACTATGTATTTGCGCGAGCTTCGCGTAAATAGGGAGGGGCTATACGACCTTTCTTCTTTGCGATCTGGTGTGGTAGCAGGTGCGAATTGTCCTGACACACTCATTCTTGACTATGAGCATCGTTATGGCTGCCGCCTTATGCCCTCATATGGCATGAGTGAGACCGCAGCAACCCTTACGGTTTGCGATATCAACCTACCCGTTAAAACTCGCGCTGCAATCGTTGGCGTTGCCATAGCGGGAGCGCAGATTAGAATTGCGCCTGAAAATAGTGAAATTTTATGCAAAACGCCTTCGATGATGGAAGGCATTATCAAGCCCGATGGTACGTTTGATGCTGGTGTTGACGAAGAAGGATGGCTTCATTCGGGTGATGTGGGGGAATTTGATGAAAGCGGACGCCTCCGCATTGTCGGACGCATCAAGGAGATGATTATTCGCGGTGGCATCAATATCTTTCCTGCAGAAGTTGAACGTGTGTATCAAGAGCATCCTGATGTATCAGAATGCTGTCTTTTAGGGTATGACGATCCTGAATTGGGAGAACGTACAGCACTTTCAGTTATTTTGCGCGATGATGCTAGTGTTTCGTCGATTGAGCTTCGCTCGTGGTCAAAAGGTCGGATTGAAAAAGTTAAAATACCCGATATCGTTCTCAAGATGGCTGATTTCCCCCGTCTTGCGAGCGGTAAAATTGACAAGAAAACCCTCAAGCGACGCGTAGATAAAACCCTGGAAAGTCTCGGAGCTGCAAAGCATGGTTAAGCCAGCGTCGATAATGAGTAAGGCGGTGGCGTAATGTTATTTGATTCACAGCGTTCGATTATTACTCATGTCAATGAGTTCTGTGATGAGCATTTTGATGAATCGGTTATTAAGCAATGGGTAACTTCACGAGGCGTTTCAAAATCTGTATATGATGATTTTTATGCGAGCGAATTGGGAAAATACTGCCTTCCTGAAAACCTAGGTGGAGCACGCTGCTCTTTTGTGGATCGTGTTGCTATGATTGCTCAGCTTATGAGACGAGCTGGTGCTACTCTGCCATTTATATCGGACATGCTTACCTACGCGCTTCTTTCAACCATGCGTTCTTCTTCGCAGCGAGAAATAGTAGAAGATTTAGCTCAACGCTCAGGTCGTGTCTTTCTTTCCCAGGCATTCACCGAGCCGAGTGCGGGTACCGATGCCAATGCTGTGTCTACAACGGTCTCCCTAGAGGATGGCCGTCCTGTGCTTAATGGTAAAAAGTCCTTTGTCTGCAATGGGCAATTTGCTTCTGATACGCTTGTTTTGGCGCGTGATCCGGTTTTTGGTCGTGAAGATGGGGGCCTGTCTTTGTGGCTTGTTCCTATTACATCAGACGGCGTGTTTTCATATCCGCTTGACTCGGTGGGTCAAAAGATGCTTGCACCTGCCATGCTTGAGTTTGAAAATGTCGAGATGGATCCTGAGTGGCGTATTCAAACGGAGGGCAATCTTAGCTCTATGCTCAGACGACAGTATGAGTTAGGGCGTGTTTTGGTGAGTGCGGCTAGTTTGGGTCTTGCGCGTGCGGCTATGGATGATGCCGTGGCATATGCGAGCGAGCATATAGTCAAAGGGCGTTGTTTGGGGAGTATTCCTCAGATACAGGAGAAGCTCACCAATATGGAGATAAAGCTGCGCTCGATGGAGATGTTTGTTTACGACGCAGCAAGCAAAGTAAACGAGCCTCAATCTGATGCAATGCATCTTAATTGTGCACTCATGAAATACTATGTGCCCAATGCGGCTACGGAGGTTGCTTCCGATGCGATGCAGATTTTTGGTGGGCGCGGTTATACTACCGAAACACGCGTAGGTCGCATTTGGCGCGATTGCCGAGGCAATCAGATTGCTCAGGGTTCCGATGAAATAATGGCGCGCACCGCGGCAAAATTTTTAATTAAAGATAGAAAGTAAACTTTAATGCGTATCAATCCGGAGCACATCAAGCAATTTATATCGATGGTTAATCGTACGCCCTATCTAACAGGATTGGGAGTTCGTCTTATTGAGGCAGAACCTGGTCGCAGCTTAGTAGAGGCCCCCGTCACTCACTCTCTGATTAACATGTTTGGTGGTGTGCATGGTGGGGCAGTGGCCACTTTGGTAGATTGTGCAACGTATTGCAGTATGTATTGCAGCGTTCCAGAAGGCATGGGCTATGTGACCATTGACCTTACGGTCTCAGATTTACGATCGGCTCGTGAGGGGATGCTCCATGCCGAGGGTCGCCTCATTAAAGCCGGCAGCTCCCTGTGCGTTGCTGAGGCTTTTATTCGCGATGATGAGGGACGACTTGTGGGGCACGGTACATCCAAGTGCATGGTAGGTGCCGATTTACAACCCATTACGGCTGCCGTAGCTAATTTAGGAGAAAAACCGCTACCGCCAAAGTTTTTAGATTAACACCCGTTAGATCTCAAAAAGCACAAGTACAGATTTACGAACAGGCTTTGATTTCTGCACAATTTTTTGCCTTGTCTGGACAGT
>CAZOMM010000050.1:13273-15419 GCA_964581165.1 uncultured Coriobacteriaceae bacterium | reverse complement strand
CTGCAATACGACGATGTGATAAATAAGCAGCGCTTGGCTGTTTATAAAGAGCGCGACTCTGTTTTGTCCGGAAATAATCTGGATGACAAACTGAGGCATATTATTGAAAACACAGCAAAAGATGCCGTGGAACGATTTTGTAGTGCGGACGCTGCACTCGATGATTGGGACTGGGAAAACCTGTGTACCTGGTTTGAAAACTTGACCGGCGTAGATGCAGACAATATCGATGTCTTAGGTCAAAAACCAAATTTGAATATTGAAGACGCGGTAAACGATATCGCAAACACCCTCGAAGCTTTGCTCAAAGAACGCCGTAATACCTTGGGTGAGTCCTTCATGAAAAAGCTTGAGCGCCAAACAATGCTTATAGCCATTGACAAGAGCTGGATGCAGCATATAGCCAACATGGACTACCTAAAACAAGGAATTGGACTTCGCGCCTATTCCCAACGGGATCCTCTCACGGAATACAAGCAGGATGCCTACGATATGTTTGGCTCCTTTGTTGATGGAATCTACAGAGACTATCTGCGATTGCTGTTTCGTGCAAGCAAGGTGTCTAGCAAGTCTCGAGGCACGCATCAGAACGAAGGAAGGCCTCATTTGCGTGATGTGACTGCTTTGTCCACCTCTGCCTCTTCCACAGCTTCTCATACGTCCAAGACACTCACTCGCGGCAAGCATGTTAAAACCACCGATGATTCAGCCATCGCTTCTGACGCGCCCTTTACCTCAAGCCTTGGAAAACACGTTAAACCTACAAGCAACACAACAGACAAGGACAGCAAAACGCCAGGGCCGATGCGTGGTAAGCACATTCGCAGCAAGCACACCAAGCCCGCCGCAAGAAGCGATCAAACGTAAGCTTGTTTCGTTGTCGTACTGTGTCTAAAAAAAATATGGTTCTGGGCACCGCATGGAGCGTCGTATGAAAAACTCCGGCTGCAGCCACTCTGGCTGCAGCCACTCCGACTGCAGCCACTCCGGCTACACAGCCACCTAAAAGACTGCGCTGACTATGGTTCCGCCCCCTAAAACCATGTCTTCCAAATAGGCAACAACTGTCTGTCCAGGAGCAGCGGCAATAGCTGGCTCGGCATAAGTGATACGAATTTGCGATTGATTCTGTTGAGGCTTTTTTAACTCATCAACTGACCCATCAAGCACTTCTAGCTTTGCCTTGATAGGATTTTGCCTATAAGAAATCTTAACTGTTACAGAGATTTGCCGATTCGAGAAGTCCATTAGAGTGGCTGGATCTGCTAGCCAATTCCAGTTATTTGCAAGCAGTCCACTCGATTGAAGCAGCTCACGTGGCCCCACTGTTACCGTGTTTGCCCGGGCATCTTTGGCAATCACGTAAGCCGGATAACCCATTGCCACGCCTATTCCTTTGCGCTGGCCAATTGTGTAACGAGCACAGCCAAGATGCCGGCCTACCACCTTGCCATTAGGATCAAGAATGTCTCCCGGCTCCAATGAGACATTAAGTTTGTGTTCTATAAACGAAATATAGTTCCCGTCCGAAATAAAACAGATATCCTGACTCTCCGGCCTGTCTGAGGACGGTAGCTTAATTTCGGCAGCAATTTGACGAGCGTAAACCTTAGATATTTGCCCCATTGGCAAAAGCAGGTGCTCCAAATCCCCCAAAGAAACCTGCGCAAGCATATAACTTTGATCTTTGGAGCGATCATCACCGCGCAGCAAGCATGGCTTGCCGGCTTCATCTCGCTCGATTCTTGCATAGTGCCCCGTAGCCACAAAGTCCATTTTGCGCTCAGAGGCCCAATTTACTAGCAGGGGAATCTTGACCTGTCTATTGCAGCTAACACAGGGATTGGGGGTAAACCCATCAAGATAGGCGCTGCAAAAAGGAGAAACGACCGAGCTCTCAAACTCTTTCCTAAAGTCAAGCACATGATGAGGGATTCCGAGTAAATCGGCACAGGCCCTAGCATCTGCAATATCGGCCTCCATGGAGGAGTCATCGCGAAGGATCATTGTCGCGCCCTCGCAATCGTAGCCCTGCCGCATCAACTCATAGGCTGCTACGGCAGAGTCGACTCCTCCACTCATGGCTACACAAACTCTCAAAAGATATCCTTCTGTTATGGAGCAATTTGATATGCAGAACAAAGGG
>CAZOMM010000050.1:7083-13173 GCA_964581165.1 uncultured Coriobacteriaceae bacterium | reverse complement strand
GCCTCGTAGATATCCGCCTTGCTTGTAATTTCCCACGGCGCATGCATAGAAAGCACAGCCACGCCGCTATCAATCACATCCATGTCGTATCGAGCAGGGATATAGGCAATAGTTCCACCGCCTCCAGCGTCTACCTTGCCCAGCTCGGCAGTTTGAAATGCCACACCAGCCTCGTTCATGATTCTGCGAACATAAGCCACAAATTCAGCTGAAGCATCATTGCTGCCGCTCTTTCCGCGAGCGCCGGTATATTTGTTGAAGACCAATCCCCTGCCAAGATAGGCCGAGTTCTTGGACTCAAACACACTTGCATGAGCCGGATCGTAGGCGGCAGATACATCCGATGACAACATCTTTGACTTCGAAAGCGCCCTTCTAAGAGCGAGCATTCCTCCCTCTCCTGCCAGCTCCATGATCTCGGCAATCGCATTCTCAAAAAACATCGATTCCATGCCAGTGGCCCCAACGCTGCCAATTTCCTCCTTGTCCACAAGGATGGTTACCGCTGTGCGCTCGGGTAGGTCAATTTTTAGCTGAGCTTCTAAGCTGGTGTAGGCACAAACGCGATCGTCTTGTCCATAACCAATCACCATACTGCGATCAAAACCAAGCTCGCGAGCTTTGCCTGCCGGCACAACCTCCAACTCAGCAGAAAGAAAATCCTCTTCTGTAATGCCGTATTTTTCGAAAAGAAGCTTAAGAGCCATCGCTTTAACTGGCTCTTTTTTGACTGACTTTTCCCACTCGGGACGCTCGTCATTCTCAGACTCGTCAGAGCTATTTGCCTCATCGGCATCCGCAGTTGCGCTCACGTCCACGCTTACAATATCCGCAGCATCTGCGACACCCGTGGCAGCATCCCCAGACTCCCCAGACTCACCATCGTTGTCGTCATCGCTTTCTAATCCCTCTATCACCAAAGGACGCCCACCAATGAGCACATCTAAAGCCTCGCCCTCAACAACCTTGGCAGCCTTTTTCTGCATCTGCTCGCTTCCCAAATGCGGAAGTAGATCGGTCACGCAAAATACCGGATCATCTGCATCCTCGCCAATTGTCACCGGCACTGTGGTTCCATCGGCCTTAACAACCACACCATGAATTGCCAGCGGCAAAGTCACCCACTGATATTTCTTGATTCCACCGTAGTAGTGAGTGTCCAAAAAGGCTAAGTCGCTGCTTTCGTAAAGCGGATTTTGCTTGAGATCTAGACGCGGAGAGTCGATATGAGCGCCAAGGATGTTCATGCCTTCAGCCATAGCCTTGCTTCCGATATGAACGAGCAACAAGGCTTTTCCATGGGTATGAGCCCAAATCTTATCGCCCGGGCCAAGCTTCTTTCCAGCTGCTACCAGCTCTTCAAGTGGACGATATCCAGCTTCTTCGGCCTGCTTAATCGCTGTTGTCGCACATTCTCTCTCGGTTTTGTTCTCCGAGATAAAGTTGATGTACCTGCTGCAAAGTTGCTCTAATTCTTCAAGCTCGGCCTCGCTGTATTCCTTCCAGGCGTTTTTGCGCTCCATTTGTTCCCCCTGTCACAAGATGCTCGGAGTTATTTAAACCATAAAAAAAGATTCGAACCTGCTTAGCCTAGCACCCGCAACAGCAGGCCAAGCTAGGCCGAACGCCAAAGGGAGCTATCTTCTCAGCACTTACCACCATCGCCACGCCAAAACAGCAAAACAGCAAAACAGCAAGGCAGAATTGGCACAACTTTTGGGTGGGTGCACAGAAGCTGCACCAGACTCGCAGCTAAGGTTAAAGATGTCAGTGTCAGCATTACTTGGATGGGTGCACCGATCCGTCACGACAACCATCACGACAAAACTGGGGCATTTTCTTCTTTTGCGCATAGATAAACAAGGCTATCCCTGCAATCAAAACAGGTAAGCTGAGCACCATCCCCATAGTCAACCAATCTCCAAAAAGATATCCAATCTGGCTATCGGGCTCACGCACAAACTCAATTGCAATGCGACAAACTCCATACATCATCAAAAAGAGAGCAATGTAAGAACCTCTATACAGCGGAGGCTTTTTACGTGAAAGCAAAAAGAGAACAACAAAGATCAAAACGCCTTCTAGCATGGCCTCATAAAGCTGGCTTGGGTGCCTGGCTTGATCTCCCGCTCCCTCAAAGACAACTCCCCAAGGCAACTCTGTTACAGCTCCCCAAAGTTCACCATTGATAAAATTGGCGCATCTTCCCAAAAAAAGTCCGATTGGTGCCACTATGGCAACCAAATCGGCCAAAGTTAAAAAAGAAATCTTGGTAACACGAGACGCAACTATTCCCCCCAAAACAATGCCGATCAACCCACCGTGAAACGACATCCCTCCACCTTTAAAATCAAAGAATCTAGCGGGGTTTGAGAAGAACTCTCCGTTGGTATAAAAGAGCATATATCCAAGACGCGCACCTAAAATTGTGCCAACGATAACGCAAAGTAGCAGCATCAAAATATCATCTGCAACAATGCCTGTTTTCCATCGCTTGGCTATAGACAAAGCAACTATTGGACAAATGACAAACGCAAGCAGATACGCGATGCCGTACCAACGAACATCGATCGAAGCTATCGAAAACGCAACTGGATCTATGGTGTCGTATATCTGCTGAAGCAAGAGAGCTATGCCTTACTTGTTGTCTTGGGGATTATTGCTGTTTCTAATCTTCGCCGTCGGTATCATCGTCCTCGAGATCATATCCAGAATCTATCTCAGCGATGGCATCGTCCACCGAGTCTAGCGACTCTAGTTGTCTGTGAAAATACTCGATCATGGCCTTTTGCTCGTCGTTGAGCTCCTTTGGTTTTTTTGTTGGCCTAGGCTTTTGTGGCCCATTAATCTGCATATCAAAGTTAAAAATCGATCCCGGCCTAAGCGCCGTATAGCGAATGTCTAGTCCTCTTCTATTTTGATTCCTGGCCGGTGTCGAGTCCGGTGTCGAGTCCTGACTTTGCAAAGGAGCCGATGAATCAAAAGGTGCCGACAAGGTCTCATCTTCATCACTGCTGGAGGAAGTGCTGGCGGATAAAGCATGCATCACTTTTCCTGCAACTGTTGTGGTAACCAAGGCAATGTCTTCTGAGTCCATCCTGCAGCTCATCGAAATCTGAGATCCACACTTAGGACAAAAAAAGCTAAGCGACACCAGTCCATCTTTGGTAAAGGATGCCGCCACAAAAGAATTCATCCCCAGCTCAACTTTTCCACAAACTGAGCAATCTTTTTCGATTCTAAAACCGCCCGACTCCATGCGTCTTACCGCCAATCTAAACTCGACTCTGCTCTTCCTTACTCTATCGCCTTGCTAGTTTAAAGCCTAGGCCCATGGGTCAAAAAGAATTCGCAATACATGCACGTCTCTTTTATCGCAGCCTTTCTATCAACAGTAGCATCCAACAAAAGAGTCACATCAGTTGCAATAGCATGTGTTGGCATGAGGCAATCAGTGTACCTGCAATCGGGAGGACAAGGAGAGTAGACCTTATCCGAAACGTGAGGACATCTGCTCATAAGCTCATCGTCACAGCCTCTTTTTTCCCAGCAATTCATGCTATATACCCCACTCTACCCCACTCATTGTTTTTTTGATCAAACATCCCTAATGTTTGAATTTGAAGGTTTGTACTCTAATGTCTGCACCCGAACGTTTGCGTTTTGAACGCTTACATTTGAAGACCTGTGTTTGATACACCTTCAACGTTTTGCAAGCAGCAACACTTTGCAAGCACTAACACTTTGTGAGCATCAACGTTTCAAGCAGTTGCGATAAAGCATTTTCTATATTCTCTCACAAGCATACTAAGCCAAAGGCCGGCACCCAAGCTAGGATGTCGGCCTTTGCTTGTTGTCGAACATGCTTTAGGGAGATTCGAACCCAGAACAGGCTTTCACATCTCTTTACGCATCCGCAGTTTGCGCATCCGCAGTTTACATATCTGCAGGCACAACCCTAGCAACCCCGGGAACGTTATCTTTGAGAACTCTCTCAACACTGTGAGCAAGAGTAAGCTGAGACATTGGGCAGCCCTTGCATGCACCCTGAAGCTCTACGGTAACAGTGCCATCTTCATCAACGTCAACCAAAGCGATATCTCCACCATCGGCCTGGAGCTGAGGACGAATCAGTTCAATGACCTCCCCGACCATCTGCTTATCAACCATTTTCATTCTCCTTGTCAATCCAAGCAATCTAAAGGATCCTTGCTGGCCACTCCTCGATGGCCACAATTGCTACTTGCAGGCAGTGTGTTTTTCTCACAAACACAGTAAATGCCAAAAACGAACAAAGAAGCTAAACATACGCACCGCTTGCAAAACACAAACGCTTAACATGCCAAACTATGCGCAAATAAAAAGCCATGCAAACAAAAACAAGTCTCCTGCTCTTTCAAGCGAAGATTAGCACACAAGCTTGGACTAGCTGCTTATAGAATGGGCAATGGACAAGCCGCGTGGACAACTCGCGTGGACAACTCACATAGGCAGCTCGCAATGTAAAGCCCTGGGAGAGTAAGTATCTGGACTTTACTAAGACGATTTGCCAAGAGGCCAAGAGAAAAGAGAGACGAAACAAATGGAGCAAATGGAACAGGTGGAGCAGATGCAAACAAAAACACCAAAGCTAAGAAAACTCAAAGTACACGTAGCAAACGACCACACTGCTGTGCTCACCTTTAATGTTCCAGAAAAACTCAACGCCCTAGATGCAGATTGTCACGAAGATATCCACGACTTTTTGGATTTTGTTGTTGCCTGTTCTCAAATCCGAGTAGTCGTAGTTACAGGCGCAGGAGACAAGTCTTTTACTTCCGGAATGGATATAAGCAATCTTACAAGTCTTGCAAGTAGCGACAATCCAAACATGGCCAAAGTCATCTTTGGAGATAACCGTTTCAAAGAGGCAGCTGATCGCGTAGAAAACCTTCCCAAGCCTGTAATAGCCGCAATTAATGGATATTGCATAGGCGGTGGAGTTGAATTTGCCATGGCCTGCGATATTCGAATTGCCTCAGATAATGCAATTTTTAAACTGCCCGAAGTGGGCCTAGGAATCATACCTGGAGCAGGCGGAATACAGCGAATTGCTAGAACTGTTGGAGTAGGTCTTGCAAAAGAGCTAGCGCTTACAGCCAGAAAGCTAAGCGCCCAAGAAGCTTACGAGAAAGGTCTCATCAACAAAGTAACAACACAGGCCAATCTTATGGACGAAGCACTTAAGTGGGCCTCGCAGATTGCAGTCCAAGCTCCTCTTGCGGTGCAGCTCGCAAAGCTGTGTGCCAACATGGCTACCGATACTCCGCGCTCTGCAGCCTCGGCAATGGAGGCTTTGATGCAAGCCTATCTAGATGAAACGGATGACGCAAAAGAAGGACCAAATTCATTTTTAGAAAAGCGTCCTCCAAAATTTACTGGCAGGTAGAGCAGTTTACTAACAGGTAGAGCGGTTTCGCGAAGTTTATATTCCATATAAAGGTGACTTCTCAAACTAAACCACCCCCTGCGGGTGGCGTGAAAAGTTACGAAGTCTACATGAAAGACAAATTTAAAAAATACTTAGATATAAATAAGTCGTACAATCGTGCTGTATTAAAGATTAATGCTATATTGATGCGATAAAAGTTATCATGTTTTTCGGTTGAAAGTCTGAGGTGCCTAAAGTGCATACACATGGTAGTGCATCAAATGACGGAAACAAAAGAGAGCAAAGTCTTGCTCTGCTCAAATATATGGTGCAGCACAACAAGAGCCATATGGACGAACTCAAGGAATTTACCCACGACACAGAAGGCGAAGTAGCAGAGGCGATAAAACAAGCAACCCAGATGTTTGAGCAAGCAAATGCAAAGCTTGAAGAAGCTCTAGACCTGCTAGAAAAGGAGGAATGAGCTGTGTGTCTTTCTACGGTTGTCGAAATTGTCGATGGAAAACATGAAGAGCTCTGCACTCATATAAGCAGCGTGAAGCTTGCAGATGGGCAGCTCACTTTTACTGACATCATGGGTAGGGAGACAGTGTTCTCGGGATGCATCGACAGCATCGATTTGGTTGACAACAAGATCTTTGTAAGCGCGAGCTAAAAAC
>CAZOMM010000050.1:0-6983 GCA_964581165.1 uncultured Coriobacteriaceae bacterium | reverse complement strand
CAAGCTAAAAGCAAAGACGGGCTTGAATGATGGAATACGAAGTAATCCGCGAAATCTTCAATAGCTGCAGTGGCAATCAAATGCGTGATGTGTCGGTTACAGAAGTCAAAATCGACGACCCCGATAAATACATGGATCAGTTCAGAGTTGGATCCGATATACAAGAGGATAAAACCATCAAAGAGGACGGCACCATCATATATGACATCATGGTTAATGGTTTAAAGCAGAGATTTAGCTTTACCAAGATCTGATCGATTAATAACTAGTTTGGCGGGAGAGGTTTCTGGCTTGGGTTCTGTCCGAGCTTATAGAGGGTTGTAGAGGGGAGAACAATTAGAGGATGGCCAAGACAATAGCGATGGCCGGAAAGGGTGGAACCGGCAAAACCACGCTTACCGGCATGCTAATCAAATACTTGTGCGAAAAGGGCAAAGGCCCAATTCTTGCCGTAGATGCAGATGCAAACTCCAATCTCAATGAAGTCTTGGGTATTGAGATTGAAACTACTTTGGGAGACGTTCGCGAACAGGTTGCACATGCCGACATGGACGAGAATTCCGAAATTCCATCGGGTATGACCAAGGCCGACTTTATGGAATACAAGATGAATTCAGTTCTCACAGAAGAAGACGACTTTGACATGTTGGTTATGGGTCGTACCGAAGGTAAGGGTTGCTACTGCTTTGTTAATGGCCTACTTCAAACAGAGATTGGCAAGCTTATTGGTGCCTACAACTACATAGTTGTGGACAACGAAGCTGGGATGGAGCATATCTCAAGAGGTACACTTCCGGCCATAGACATCCTCATACTCGTCTCGGACTGTTCTCGCAGAGGTATTCAGGCGGTAGGTCGCATTGCCCAGCTGGCAGATGACCTAGGCTTTAAGCCAGAATCCACAAAGTTAATCGTCAACAGAGCACCATCAGAAAAACTCGCAGATGGAATCCTAGAAGAGATAGAAAAGCAAGGACTCGATTTTTTGGGTCTCGTTCCCCAAGATGATCTGATCTACGAGTACGATGCCGAGGGTCGTCCAACAAGCGAACTCCCCAGCGACTCAAAGGCCAGATCAGCCTACGAAAAACTGTTAAAGGAGCTACTCGGCTTTTAGCACCGAATTCACTAAGTTGCCTGCATATTATGGCTATGGGGGTCTTAGCCTTGATAGGCAGGCAGTTTAGAAATAAAACTGGGCAACAAGTACGAAAGGGGAGATCAAAAATGCCATTCAAAAAATCCCCCCAGGCATTCTCATCCTCCATTAGCACGGTGGAGATAGGAGTTGGGGAAAAGGCAAAGGTAATGGGCGGCGAAAACGTAATGCCACTTTATTCCTTTGATGCAGCGATCGAGAATCGCCCGCTAGTGGGTGTAGAAATCAGCGATCTTGGTTACGACAAGTCACTTCCTAAGCTTGCAGCGTTTTACGACGGAGCAGACACACTTGTAGACATTGCCAAAAAGGCAGCAACTATGCCAGGTGCAGACTTTTTGGTCATAAATCTTGCCGGAGCTGACCCCAACGGCGAGAACCGTTCTGTTGAAGATTGCGTAGAAGAGTGCAAGGCAATCGCCGATGCCGTTGATATACCACTGTGTGTTCAGGGCTGCGGAAACATCGAAAAAGACGGAGAGCTTTTCGAGAAAATTGCCGAAGCTCTACAGGACAAAAATGTCCTATTTATGAGCGCTCGCGAAGAGGATTACAAAACCGTTGCTGCCGCTGCAGGTTTGGCATACCAGCAAAAGATAAGCGCTGAGTCGGCTGTAGACATCAACCTAGCCAAGCAGCTCAATGTTTTAATTACCCAGCTTGGAATTAAAAACGAGAACATGGTTATGAACCTTGGTACTGCCGCTGCGGGATACGGCTTTGAGTATGTTGCTTCTACCATGGATCGTGTTAAGTCGGCAGCACTTGAGCAAAACGACACAATGCTGCAGATGCCAACTGTTACCCCCATTGCAGACGATGCTTGGAACGTTAAGGAGTCGCTCGCTTCCGAAGAGGACATGCCCGAGTGGGGTCCTGTTGAGAGCAGAGGTGTCCAGATGGAAATCTGCACTGCCTCGGCCTGCCTAGCATCTGGCTCTAATGCCGTGATTCTTAGGCACCCGGATTCTGTAGCAACCATCTCCGCATTCATCGCAGCGCTCATGTAGGAAGGGGTACACAAAAAATGGCACTAAAAGGACTTGATATCTTTAAACTCACTCCTAAGACAAACTGCAAGGAGTGCGGAAGCCCCACCTGTATGGCTTTTTCGATGAAGGTTGCACAAGGTGCAGTAGATATTTCAAAATGCCCTCATCTATCTGAGGAGGCCATGGCAACTCTAGCCGAGGCAACAGCTCCTCCAATGAAGAGCCTCAAAATTGGTGTTGGCGATGCCGAGCATCCAATGGGTGGCGAGACGGTACTGTATCGTCACGAGAAGACCTATGTGAGTCGTCCTCTGTTTGCAGTTAGCATGACTGCTGCAAACTTTGATGAGAAGTGGGCCGAGATCTCCAAGGTCGATTACGATCGCATTGGCGAGCGCATGTACGTAGAGCTGCTCAATCTTGTTTACGAAGGCGATGCCGATGCTTACGCCGAGCTGGCTGGCAAGGCCAAAGACACCGGCCGTGCAATCGTTTTAGAGTGCAACGACGCAGCTGCCGCTCGCAAAGCGCTCGAAGTTTGTGCAGACACTAATCCTCTACTAAATGGCGCAGATGCTTCTAACATCGACGACTTTACTGCTCTTGCGCAGGAATTTAACTGCCTGCTAGGAATCAGCGGTGCCAACCTTGATGAGCTGCACGACAATGCCGAGGCTGCAGAGGCCAAGGACTTTAAGAACCTGGTTCTGGATGTGGGCAGCTCCTCTATCAAGGATGCATTTGCCAATGCTGTACAAATTCGCCGTGCAGCCCTTAAGAATACCGATCGCAGCTTTGGCTATCCCTCAATTGTCAATGTAGGCAAGCTAGCTCCTGGCGATCTATGCATGCAACAGGCCCTAGCCTCGCTATTTGTAATGAGATACGGATCGATTATCGTCTGCGAAGACATGACCTACGCAATGGCTCTGGCGATATATGGCCTACGTCAAAATATCTATACCGATCCACAAAAACCCATGACCGTGGAGCCTGGCATTTACAAGATCAACGGTGCCGACGAAAACTCGATCATCTGCACCACAGTAGACTTTGCCCTGACCTATTTTGTGGTCTCGGGCGAGATGGAGCGCTCCGGAGTGCCCATCAATCTAATGATCACCGACGCTGGAGGATACTCGGTTCTTACAGCATGGGCCGCAGGCAAGCTATCGGCTAGCACGATTGCCAAATACATCGAAGAAAACGGAATTGCCGATCAAATCAAGAGCCGCACGCTGGTTATCCCCGGCAAGGTTGCAGTACTCAAGGGCGCAATCGAAGAGAAACTTCCCGGTTGGGACATTGTGGTTGCTCCAAACGAGGCAACCGATCTGGTTAAGTTCCTTAAAGATCTCGTTGCTTAAGAGATCGTAGTTTCAGTTATATCTACGAGACTGCGGCCCTGTCTCAGCCACAGGGACAGAGCCGCAAATGTGTTTAAAAGTCCCTGTCGCCAGAGGTCAGCAAGGGGCGGCCACAGCGGAGGCAGGGCATTAAATAGAGGAAGGAACCGCAAATGGGAAAGTTTACCGTTATTGGCGAGCGCATCCACTGTATCTCTCCGGTTATTCGTCAAGCAATGGAAGAGATGAATCCTGAGCCAATCTTGGCTAGGGCACAAGAGCAGCTCGATGCAGGTGCCACCTACCTCGATGTCAACATTGGTCCGGCCGAGGATAATGGACCAGAACTAATGAAGTGGGCAGTTCAACTCTTGCAAGAGAATTTTGACAATGTTCCACTGGCACTAGACACCGCCAACACAAAGGCTATCGAAGCCGGGATTTCTGTATACAACCGCTCCAAGGGCAAGCCAATGGTTAACTCTGCAGACGCAGGCGACCGTATCGAAAACGTTGACCTAGCAGCTGCCAACGATGCAATCATCATTGCTCTTTGCTCCAAGTCGGGAGTGCCTGCCGATAACGACGAGCGCATGATGTATTGCCAAGAGCTTCTTGAGCGCGGCATGGAGCGCGGCATGGATCCAAGCGATATTTGGTTTGATCCGCTATTCCTTGTTATTAAGGGCATGCAAGAAAAGGCAAGCGAGATGCTCGCGTTCATTGGACAGCTCACCGACATGGGCTTCAACTCCATTGGTGGTCTATCCAACTGCTCCAACGGAATGCCGAGCCACGTTCGCTCAATCATGGATGCTGCAATGCTAGCCATGGCCATGCAGATGGGTCTTAATTCTGCGATTGTCAATCCCTGCGATCAGCGCATAATGGAAACAATTAAGTCGTGCGACATTATCAAGAACAACACCCTTTACGCCGACAGCTACTTAGAGATCTAGGTTATCTGACGCATGCGGGAGGCCACACACTCCCAAATGCGTTTTGTGGGAATGTCTTAAAACGCTGTAAATGTCTCCCCACAAAGACTTTGTAGCAATTTAAGACAAAGCAAATCTCGGCTATGCCGGGGAAACAAATCTCGGCTTGGCCGGGGGAAACAGGAGAGGATTATATGAGTGTACTTACCGATCTTGTCTATGGTGGCTCAGATGCCGTTATTGGTTTAACTGAGGGTGCCGTCAACGACGCTATTGAGAAGTACGGTGCAGATGAGAAGGTGGCATTTCCAGATACCGCTTATTTTCTGCCCACCATCTATGCTGCAACAGGTGTAAAGGTCTCTAAACTTGGTGATCTTACAGCTTGCGTAGATGTTATGAAGAGCCTTGTCACTCACGAAGAAGATCTTGGTGCAGCTCTCAATGCAGGTCTTGCAACTGCTGTTGGCGCCGAGATTATCGAAGCTCTTAAGTTCGTTGGTGGTGCCGCTCCTTATGAGAACGAAGCTGGAATTGGTTTTGTCCCCGATCCCATCATCCGTTCGCTTGGTGTTCCACTGGTAACTGGCGACATCCCTGGAGTAGCTGTTGTCTTGGGCAGCTCCGATGACGTTGATGGCATGGCCTCGGTAGTTAAGGATTATCAATCCAAGGGTCTGCTCACCTTCTTGGTTGGCAACTGCATCGATCAACTTGCAGAGGCTGGCGTAAGGATGGGTCTTGATTATCGTGTCGTTCCACTGGGACACGATATAACCGCAGTTACACATGTTGTTACAGTTGCTATCCGTGCAGCCCTGATCTTTGGTGGTCTAGAGCCTGGTAACCTTGCTGGACTTCTTGAGTACACCAAAGAGCGCGTTCCTGCATTCGTTAACACCTTTGGTGAGATTGGGCCAGTTGAGGTTTCGGCCGGTGCTGGTGCTATCGCTCTAGGCTTCCCAGTTATTGTTGATATAGATCTTGGGGAGAATCAGGTACCTGGTGCTTTGGTTTCTGTTACCGATCATTCGCAGACCGCTGGTACCTCGTATGAACTTCGCAATATCAAGGTCAAGGCCGCAGCTGTCGAATTGCCAGTCTCGTATGCAGCAGCCTTTGAGGGTGAAATCATCCGCAAAAAGGACACCTACGTTGAATTTGACTCCGATCACAACTACACAGCCGAACTTGTAACCATGGTCGAAGACAGCTCTGCTGTTGAAGATGGCAAGGTTACAATTTTGGGACCTGGTGTTCCCGAGAGTGCAGACGATCTGATCCGCTTACCACTGGCAACCGACGTTAAGGTCTATGGTGCCAAAATGCAAACAGACTTTGAGTCTGTTATCGAGCGCAAGATTCACACTTGGATTAACTACATCGAAGGCGTTATGCATACAGGGCAGCGCAATCTGTTCCGCATCCGCATCAGCAAGGATAGCTGGGAGGCAGGTCTGCGTCTTGAGGATCTAGGCAAGGTTCTTGTCAGCATGATCAAGACCGAGTTTGGCGAGGTAGCTGATAAGGTTGAGCTTACCTATCACACCGATGTAGACGACGTTAAAGACTTCCTCGACAATGTTGCCATGCCACGCTATGCCGAGCGCGATGCTCGTATTGAGTCGCTAACCGACGAGAGCGTAGACACCTTCTATACATGCATTCTGTGCCAGAGTTTTGCTCCTGCACACTGCTGTGTAGTTACCCCCGAGCGCCTTGGTCTTTGCGGTGCTGTTTCTTGGCTAGATGCCAAAGCCACCAAGGAGCTTTCGGATGCAGGTCCAAGCCAGCCCATCCCCAAAGAGGGTCTAATCGATGAGCGCATTGGTGCATACGAGAAAGTCAACGAGGTCATCAAAGAGGCAACCCATGGTGCAATTGAGAGCGTGACTTTGTACTCGCTGATCGAGGATCCAATGACTAGCTGCGGTTGCTTTGAGTGCATCTGCGGCATCATGCCCGAAGCTAACGGTGTTGTCGTTGTCAACCGTGAGTATGCAGGCATGACTCCAACTGGAATGACCTTTGGTGAGCTTGCTTCTATGACTGGCGGCGGCGTACAGACCCCAGGCTTTATGGGACATGGACGCAGCTTTATTCCTTCCAAGAAGTTCATCAGCGCCGAGGGTGGAAACGAACGTATAGTTTGGATGCCCAAGGAGCTTAAGGATTCTGTAGCCACCAGGCTCAACAAGACTGTTGAAGAGCTTTATGGTGTCGAGAACTTTGTGGACATGATCTGCGACGAGACTATCGCCACCGATTCCGAAGGCGTACTAGCCTTCCTCGAAAAGGTAGGACATCCAGCACTTGCTATGGATCCGATTATGTAGCATTGGCGCAACTGGCTGAAGCATTTGCACTTTTGTTTCTTGCTGATGCCAGCGTATTCTGAATAGCGCTGATCTGACATTAGGTGCCTCAAGCTGTTTTCTCCTTCGGCTTGAGGCACTTTTGCAACATAGTTCATAGTTGCCCGCGTAGTTGGCACACAAACAAAAAATGTGCCCTTTGATGCGACCAGCAGCGTCCTGCTCTCCCACGG
>CAZOMM010000049.1:9856-15827 GCA_964581165.1 uncultured Coriobacteriaceae bacterium | reverse complement strand
ATTATTACTCGAGCATCTCGGCACAGCGAGCAAGCTCATCGATGATCTTTAGCTCTTGGGGACAAACGCTTTCGCAGGCACCACAGGCTATACAATCCGAAGCCTTAGCTCCATCTTGTGTGGCAATTCCATAATTAAACCTTGCGCTTCCCAGCTCCCCAAAAACCAAGTACTTATTCATAGACTCAAAGATTCCATTAATTGGAACCCCAACTGGGCAACCATCAAGACAGTAACGACAGTCGGTGCAGTCGATGCGCGGCAGCTCGGCAAGAGCTTGCTGAGCTTGAGATATCGTCTGATGCTCGGCATCGCTAAACTCTCGCATATTTTTAAAGGTCTCGATGTTTTGACGCATTTGGGTGATATTGGACATTCCTGACAATACGGTAATTATGTTAGGAAGCGTTGCAGCAAATTTGAGTCCCCACGACGCTTGGCTTGCATCTGGATTAGCTTTGCTAAATACCGAGGCCACACTTTCGGGAAGATTACACAAAGCTCCTCCACGGAGCGGCTCCATAATCACTATTGGAACATTGTGTTTGCGACAGGTCTCGTGGCAAAGCCTTGCTTGCACATTAGGATTGTCCCAGTCGGCATAATTGATTTGGAGTTGAACAAACTCAACTTCGGGATGCTCACTTAGAATCTTATCTAGCAGATCGGCGTGATCATGAAGACTAAAACCAATGTGCTTGATAAGACCCTCCTCTTTCTTTTGGATTACATAATCCCAAATTTTGTAGTCATCAAAATAGTGAGTGCGTTTAGCCCCAATATTGTGCAAAAGATAAAAGTCAAAATACTGAGCACCTGTACGTTCTAAAGAGGTATAAAGCATTTGCTGTGCTTCTTCGGCACTAGAGGCTCTCCAAGCCGGGAGCTTAGTGGCAAGATAGAAAGACTCGCGAGGATAACGACTCACAAGAGCCTTGCCGATTGCTTCTTCAGAACCTTTATAACCGTATGCTGTATCAAAGTACAAAAATCCATTAGCCAAAAACTCGTCGACCATAAGCTTGAGTTGTTCAATGTCAATCTCAGCTTCTGGATCGTTTCCTACTCGAGGTAGACGCATCAAACCAAAACCCAATTTGGGAATATCCTCGCCAAGAAATGCCATTACAGTTCTCTCCCCTCAAATGCTCCTCAAACGCCTCTCAAGCACCACCTGAGTGTCGCCCAAATGTCAGCCAAGCGTCTCCCAGGTGTCACCCAAACGCCATTCATTCAAGTATCACCCAAGTCTCAGCCAAACGCCCTTCAAGCGCCATCCAAGTGCCATCTAAGTGCCACTCAAACACCCCAAGCTTATCCCGGTAAAACTCATTCCTTGCTGTAAATTTTCTCTATCTTTTCTTGAAAACTATTATTCACAAAGTCAACCGTTTCTTTTTCTAACTCTTGATATATTTTCAAGAGCTCACGGCCTTCTGTAGTTAGGGTCGAACCTCGCGCCCCATCGCGGGTGATCAACAAAAACCCAAAGCCAGCCTCGGTTTCTTTAACAATTCTCCAAGCCTTGCTGTAGGCCATTTTGAGAGATTTTGCAGCCTTATTGAGTGATCCTAGATCCACAATACCCTGCAGCAAGGCCACCACTCCCTTTCCGAGAGTGCCGTTGTTTTTGTCGCCGTCTTCGACTATGGACAACTTGATATCTACAGATAATCTGTCATATCTTCCCATTATTGCTCCTAATAAAGCTTTTTTATTGGACTCCTTTTGACCTAGCATTGGAGTCTACCATAGGTTTTGAATAATTATCATATGGCTGCAGTGCAGGGAATATGTCAACAATTTACAAGGTCGTGAACTATTCAGAAAGTCGTGAACCACTTGGGCAGTCCTGAACTATTTGGACATCTCAGATCTGCTCAAGAACGAGATAACTTGCTGTTCCACGCTTTGCTTGCCTGCATCGCAGACCTCTGTAAAGCGCAATTCCATCTCATCAAGCCTTGCTAAGCCATCTGGAACAAAAACTCCGCCTGCCTCAGAAGAGACAAGATCGTTCAGTTGAGCCCCGGTAAGCGAGGCTACATCGCTAGGCAGCTCACTGCCTGCGGGTAGTTTGTGCATTGCGCGATATACGTCCGATCCAAACTTGGCCCAGTGAGCAGTGGAGACCACCAACATCGGGCGATCGGAGCGATTCTGCTCAGCTACAGTCCAGGCTACTGCGGTGTGAGGATCCATCAGATAGTTGCAGGTGTCGAGTACTCTGCGAATAGTTGCTAGCGACTCATCATTGCTAGCACTTCCACAGGCATACAGGGATTGCAGAGCCTCGTGAACCTCAGCGTCAACTTCAAAGCGACCGTTTGTCGAGAGATCTTCCATCCAACTGCGAATGCGAGCACCATCGCGACCAGACAACTCAAAGAGCTGGCGTTCCATGTTGCTAGAAACAAGGATGTCCATCGAAGGCGATGGAGTCAAAATAAGCTGGCGTTCGGAGATGTCGTAGACACCACTTTCAATAAAGTCTGCAAGCACACGATTTTCGTTGCTAGCACAAACAAGCTTGCCAATAGGAACTCCCATACGCTTGGCATAGTAGGCTCCTAGGATATTTCCAAAATTGCCGGTAGGTACACAGATATCAAGCTCATCGCCTGCAGCAAGTGCGCCATCTGCCACCATCTGCGAGTAGGCGCTCACGTAGTAGACAATTTGAGGCATCAGTCTGCCCCAGTTAATTGAGTTTGCGCTAGAGAGTTTTGTGTTGTTCTCTGCAGCTAGCTTGGCTGCAAAATCTGCATCTCCAAATGTCTGCTTCACCGAGCTTTGACAGTCGTCAAAATCACCCCTGCAGCCAAAGACTGCAAGGTTGGAACCCAGCTGTGTTGCCATCTGCTTAAACTGGATGTCGCTAACCCCGCCATGCGGGTAAAAGACAATGATCGAGATGTGCTCGCTATCCTTAAAGCCTTCCAATGCGGCTTTTCCGGTGTCGCCCGATGTAGCTACAAGAATCAAATAATCGGGGGCATCCTCGCCGGATTGACGCAGCATCTCGATTGCACGAGAGAAAAACAACGGAAGACATTGCAGGGCCATATCTTTAAAGGCACTGGTTGGGCCATGCCACAACTCCATAACGTACATTCCATCGTCAACTTTTACTACAGGAGCTATTCGCTCATCGTCAAAGTTGCTGCCATAGGCCTTGCTTGTTAGCTCATCAATCATCGAATCGGGCATGTCTGTGCAAAATCTTTTAAAGATATCTGCTGCACGTTTCGCATAGGGCATTTTGGCTAGGGCCAAGATTTCGTCCAGAGTCATCTGGGGAATTATTTGGGGAACCAGCAGGCCACCTCCGGGTGCCAGGCCCTTAACGATAGCCTGAGTAAATGGCATAGTGCTTTGCATTTGAGCTCTAGTATCAAGATATTGGTTATCGGCTTTGCCGGTCATCGTGTCTCCAAACTGCCTAAAATCATCTGCGCGCTACTCTGCCGCCGATGCTGCCCTATACTTAGCCTCGAACATAATACCCGAATAGACATAGGCCTATGTTAGCTAGGTCATCGGAGGAAAGTATGAAATATGCGGTTGTTGTCCTTGATGGAGCTGCGGATCTTCCTATTGAGGATCTGGGGCATCGCACAGCGCTCGAAGCCGCACAAACCCCAAACCTTGATTTCATGGCAGCAAACGGAATGGTGGGACTGGCAAATAATGTTCCCGAGGGGCTTGATTGCTCCTCAAATGTTGCCTGTACATCGATTATGGGATACGACCCTGCTCAATACCCCATAGGGCGAGGAGCTATCGAGGGTCTTGCTGCAGGTGTAGATTTGGCACCGGGCGAGGTGGCTCTAAGGCTTAATCTCTGTTCTGTGGTCGATGGAAAAATGCGCAGCTACTCTGCGGACAATCTTTCTACTGCTGAGGCTGCCGACTACATCGACCTTCTCAAAGAGACCCTAGATAGCGAGGAGATATGCCTATACAAGAGCGTGGGCTTTAGAGGCATCCTTGTTGTTAAGGGTCATCCTGAGCTTGCAGACTGTTCTTATACAGAGGCGCACAATATTACAGATCTGGATGTGGCAGATAAGGAACCCACGGGTCCTGGATCCGATTTAATAGTTCAGTACATGCGGCGTGCGGCAGAGATTCTTGAGTCCATGCCCAAAAATGCTGAACGCAAATCGCTTGGCAAGCTTCCTGTTAATAGAGCATGGGTATTTTGGCCGGGTTTTCGTCCCGATTCTATGCGTACTTTCAAGGAGCTTTATGGGCTAGATGCAGCCATGCAGTCGGGTGTGGATCTTCTAAAGGGTCTTGCAAAGCTAGCAGATATGGATGTTTGTGAATTTGAAGGAATAACCGATGGACCCGACACCGACTATGCAGCTCAAGGCAAGGGTGCAATTGAGATGCTTTCAAACCATGATGTTGTATTTGTTCATGTTGAGGCCCCAGATGCGCAAGGACACGACGGCGATGCTTTGGGCAAGGTCGAGTCAATTGAGTCAATTGATGAGCAAATTGTTGGCAGGCTTCTCGAATACTCTAAGGATAATGCGCTAAGAATAATGGCTCTTCCAGATCATCCCACTCCAGTTTCTATTAAGAGGCACACCCACGATATGGTGCCTTTTGTTATTTGGGGTCCTGGTATTGATCACAATGGAGCCAGCAGGCTTACCGAGAACGAGGGAAAGTCTACTGGGATAATTTTTGATCCCGGACATGCTTTGATGTCTAGGCTGCTTGCGTCGTGAGTTTTGGGTTTGTTGCTTGAGTCGCGGGCTTGCTTTTCTTGGGTCGTGAGTTTTGAGCGTGTTTATTGTTTGCGTCTCAGGTGTGGTTTATTTGATGTGACTATTGTTTGACTATTGTTTGACTATTGCTAGGAATACAGACTAGAGTTTCTGTTTTGGTTTTATCCCGGTTCTATTCCGGTTTGATTCCGGTTTTATTTTGGCAAATCTAAGGGGGACAAAATGGCCAAAGACAGCAGTTTTGATGTTGTTTCTGAGGTGGATATTCAAGAGGTAGATAACGCATACCAGCAAACTCGCAAGGAGCTGGCTCAGCGCTACGATTTAAAAGATAGCGGCAGCACGATTGATTTTGATAAGCAGGCTTGCCGCATAACTATTCAGGCTCCTAGTGAGTTTGTCGCTAACCAGATAATCGATGTGCTTGGTAGTCGTCTTGTAAAGCGCGGTGTCGATTTAGCTTCCATTAAATGGGATGATCCTCAGGCTGCTGGAGGGATGACCGTAAAGGTAATTGGCAACATCATTCAGGGAATCAACCAAGATGTCTCTCGCAAAATCAACAAAGATGTCAAGGCCTTAAAACTCAAGGTTAAAAGCACTGTTGAGGGCGATAAGCTTAGAATTTCGTCTGCTAGCAAAGACACCCTTCAAGAGGTCATTAGTTTTTTGAAGAGCCAAGACTATGGCCAGCCCTTGCAATTCACAAACTACAGGTAAAGGCTTAAGAGTTTGCATATGCCTACCAAGGCTCCAAGCGTGAGGTTTATCACTCTTGGCTGCGCAAAAAACGAGGTTGATAGCGCCCGCATGCGGTCGAATTTGCTGGCTGCTGGATATAAGGTACTCGAGGATCCGCCGCGATCTCAGCAAGGCATTGTCGATGGATCGATCGATCACGATAATCCGCCCGATGTGGTGATAATTAACACCTGCTCTTTTATTGCCGACGCAACCCAAGAATCAATTGACACAATTCTTGAGATTGTGGGTATATCCGAAGAGCTTGCCAATAGGGACAGTAGGGATAATAGGGGATTTTTTATTGTGGTATGCGGGTGCATGCCTTCTAGATATGGCGAGGAGCTTGCCACAGAGATTCCCGAGGTAGATCGATTTGTAGATGTGAAATCCGAGACACAGATAGTTCAAGTTTTGGATGAGCTTACGGGTTTTGATAAAAGCCGTACTGTGTCTGATGCAAGACAGGCAGTGTCTGATGCGAGCCG
>CAZOMM010000049.1:0-9756 GCA_964581165.1 uncultured Coriobacteriaceae bacterium | reverse complement strand
TACGTCAAAATATCCGACGGATGTTCTAGATTCTGCTCTTTTTGCACTATCCCGTATATACGCGGTCCATACCAAAGTCGTCGTGCAAACGAAATTCTCAGCGAAATCAATTCTCTGGTAGCTGCAGGCGCAAAAGAGATTGTGTTGATAGGCCAAGATACAGGCATATGGGGAGAGGATTTTGGGGCATCTAGTGCGGATTGGACACCCCTAAAAAGTCCAGATCTTGCCTCTTTGATGCAAGAAATCGCGCAAAGATATCCCAATATTTGGCTGCGCGTTATGTACCTTCAGCCCGAGAGAGTCGATCAAAAACTTCTTAGGGTTATGGCATCAAATCCAAACATATGCAATTATCTGGATATTCCGCTGCAACATTGCAACTCTGCGGTGCTGCGGAATATGAATAGAAGCGGTAGTTCAGATTCTTACTTGGATTTGCTGCATAATATTCGCAAGACCTTTGATCAATGCGCCATAAGAACAACGCTGATCTCTGGTTTTCCTGGCGAAACAGATTCTCAGGCCGCAGAGCTTGAGGATTTTATTGCTAAGGCAGGTTTTGATTTTGCAGGAGTATTTGAGTACTCGCGCGAAGAGGGAACTGTGGCAGCCCAGATGGATGCGCAGGTTCCAAGTGAGGTTGCAGTTGCCCGTGCGCAGAGGCTGCGCGATATAGCCGACGCTACTTCGCTTGCTGCCCTGCCTCAAAAGCTAGGGCAAATATTTGATGTCTTGGTCTGCGGTATCGACAATTCATGCGAGGAATACTCAGCAGATTGGAATCTTGAGGATTCTGATTTTGAAGGTGGCGAGCAGGATGTCCCCCTTTGGGGCAGGACGATGTTTCAGGCTCCAGATGTGGATAGCACGGTTTCGTTTATGGGATCTGCAAGCCTGCTCGGAAGTGTCGTTAAAGTTCGTATTACGGGCATGCTCGGATACGATTTGGAGGGGGAACTGGCATAGTGAGTTCGTCTAATGCCAAACCTGAGTGGAGAACTACGGCTAACATAATCACCCTTGTTAGGATCTTTTTGATTCCAGTATTTGTTGTTGTGCTGCTCGCTCCTTGGCCCGAATGGGTTTTTTATCCTTCTGTAACTATCCAAGATTCCAGCTATATAGATTTGGCTATTAAACCTTGGGTTGCAGCATTTATTTATGCGACCCTTGCACTTACCGATGGCGTTGATGGCTATATAGCCCGAAAACGCAACGAGATCACCACATTTGGCAAGTTCATTGATCCAATTGCCGACAAGATACTAGTTGCAGCTGCTCTGCTTGCTCTTATAGAGCTTGGGGATCTGCCCAGTTGGGTGGTTTTGGTAATCATTGCAAGAGAGTTTTTGATCTCGGGCCTAAGGCTAATTGCTGCAGCCGATGGCATTGTGGTTGCAGCCCGCAAGTCGGGCAAGGTCAAAACCGCTCTTACGATGCTTGCAATCTTAATGTTTATCGTAAAGAGGTCGACGATTTTAATGGAAGTCGATCCCGGCTTCTATGCAACTTTCTATATGCTTTCGTGGCTTGTAATGATTGCTGCTCTAGTTATGACCGTGCTGTCTTTGTTTCAGTACTTTGTGCAGATAAACTCGGCCATAAACGACAGTAAAGACAAAGAGCAATCTCTTCAAGAAGAGTCTGAGGTTTCAGATGATGCTCTCGTGGCTATCGAGGGAATGATAAGCGAAGCAGTTTTAGATGTACGATCCGAGGATTCATCGGGATCTTCGCAAGAGTCTAGAGGGGCCGGAGAGTCTGGAGAGTCTGGAGGGGCTGGAGGGTCCGAAGGGGCTGGAGAGTCTGAGCCTTCTTTAACAGAAAGGGCAGCTGAACTTTTGGAGCATGCCCGCAGCCAGGGAGTCCATATTGCAACGGCCGAATCGTGTACGGGTGGATTGATAGGGGCCACACTTACAGAGATAGCCGGCTCATCTGATGTCTACGAAGGCGGAATAATCAGCTATGCATATGCTGTCAAAGAATCTGAACTCGGAGTTTCGGCTGATTCTCTTGCCCAATATGGTGCTGTAAGCGAGCAGGTAGCCTTAGAGATGGTAGAAGGTGTGCTAAGAGAACTGCTTTCAGACTTTGACGATAATAACAGGCTTGCTGTGGCAGTAACTGGTGTTGCAGGGCCAGGACAAAGCGAGTCTAAGCCTGCCGGTACTGTTTGGTTTGGAATTTGTGGCAGAGGCCCAGCTCAAGCAGAACTGAAGCAGTTTAGCGGCGACAGACATTCTGTTCGCGAGCAAACTGTAGCTCATGCCTTAGCGATGATGGAGGCTAGGCTAAATTAAGCCTTGCTTGTGTGAACTTAGTTTTAGAAAAATTCTTCTAGTTGCTTCCGTTTCCGCTTCCTGCGGAACTCACCAGCGCGTATTGCATGCGCCCACTCATCCGGCAACCTTGTTAATCCTGCCTCAGTACGGAGCTTTTTATATCCATTTGGATCTGAGTAAGATCTGATTTAGAAAAAAGCCTGAATCGAGTTTAGATTTTGTTTGAAAATCTCAAGTTGTTTAGAAAGATTTAAGCGCTATTGTCTTAACTCGGGAAACTTGCTGGCCGGATCTCATTCTGTCGGCATTGTAAAAACCCAAGGGATTTTAAGGAGATGATCCTTGACCACGAACATATGTTCGCATAATCTGTACGGACGTAAAAGCGCAAAGCGCATAGGGCTTGGTGTTGGGAACGCAAGCCACCAGGGCAGCTAAGAGAGGAACCCATGGGAGTAGATAAGACTGATAAATCCAAGATCCTTGATCTTACTACCTCGCAGATAGAGAAAAAGTTTGGAAAAGGATCCATCATGAAGCTTGGGGATGGCGCAGGCATGATGGAAATCGGCGTGATATCAACAGGGGCTCTTCCCCTAGATGCCGCATTGGGCATAGGGGGTATTCCAAGAGGCAGAATTGTTGAGATATATGGCCCAGAGTCGAGTGGTAAGACAACTCTGGCGCTTCAGATAATTGCTGAGGCCCAGGCAGATGGGGGAGTAGTCGCATTCATCGACGCTGAGCATGCACTAGATCCAGGCTATGCTGCTCGTATTGGCGTAGATATAGATAATATCTTGATCTCTCAGCCCGACACTGGAGAACAGGCTCTAGAGATTTGCGATATGTTAGTTCGCTCAGGCGCGATAGATGCCGTAGTGGTCGACTCAGTTGCTGCACTCGTTCCTAAGGCAGAAATAGAAGGCGAGATTGGCGATACTACGGTTGGTGCTCAGGCTCGTTTAATGAGTCAGGCGCTTCGCAAACTTGCCGGTTCTCTCTCTAAATCAAACACCACTTGCATCTTTATCAATCAGCTGCGCGAAAAAATTGGAACCATGTATGGCAACCCCGAAACTACAACTGGTGGTCGTGCACTCAAGTTTTTCTCTTCGGTACGAATTGATGTTCGCAGGGCCGATGTTCTCAAAAAAGACGGAGAATCAATTGGAATTCGTTGCCGCGCCAAGGTTGTAAAAAATAAGGTTGCTCCTCCATTTAAACAGGCTGAGTTTGATTTGATGTATGGCTATGGCATCTCCAAAGAAGGTTGCATACTCGACATGGCCGTAGAAGAAGGTATCGCTACCAAATCGGGCTCTTGGTACACCTATGGCAATGATCGTCTTGGTCAGGGCAGGGAGGCAGCCAAAGAAACTCTTCGTAACAATCCCGATCTTAGAGACGAATTGGACAATAAGGTAAGAATTGCCCTTGGTTTAATTTATGACCATGAGCAACAAGGAGATGGTCAAGCTAATAACGCGAAGGCAGACGAATAGCCATGAATAGTTTGGGCTTGGGTCATCGAGAAGCTTGGATTTAATTATGAGTTCTCAAACAGAGTGCAAAGCAAAGATGCTAAGGCTTCTTTCTGCTCGAGATTACACGGTTAAGGGCATGAGCGACAAGCTTCGTGCCTATGGTTTTGACGAGAAAACGGTTGATTTTGCAATAGAGCAGGCTTTGGATTCTAGATTGCTAGACGATATGAGATATGCCCAGTTATATACCGAAGCCAAAAAACATCGAGGTTGGGGTAGCAAAAAGATCATTGCTGGTCTAAAACATGCTGGCATTGACTGCAAGCAGATTGAGGGCTTTTTAGATACAGCGTTTTCTTGCGACGAAGAACTGGATAGAGCAAAAAAGTGCTTAGAAAAACATCGGCCTAACCCCAAAAATCCAAGTGAGTCTCATTTTAGGTTTTTGATGTCTAGGGGTTATTCTGCATCGGTTTGTACAGATGCTGTGGATTACAAGATGCAAGAGCAATTCTAGCGGGCTAGTGATCACCTTGTTCGATAGCGCGATTGTCTTGATCTACTAGCACAATGGCAGGTTTGAATGCGTCTGCCTCTTCTTCGCTCATCATTGCAAATGCCATGATGATCACGATATCTCCAACGCTGCAGCATCTGGCTGCTGCCCCATTCATGCAAATGCAGCCAGAACCTCGTTCGCCTTCCATTACGTAGGTTTCGATTCTGCTTCCGTTGTCAACATCGGCTACAAGAACCTTTTCAAATTCTCTTATACCTGCTTTTTCCATAAGATCAGCGTCGATTGTGATGCTGCCCACGTATTCAATATTGGCATCGGTAACAGTGGCGCGGTGAATCTTGGATTTAAGCATGCTTAGATACATCAGCAGTCCATTCAGATTGTTCGGAGAAAGATCAGACGTGAATTATAAATGTTCGCTTATGGAGCAATATAAGGCTTCTGCCATACGGTGAGTCCCTATTTTTGGGCTATAGCTCCTATAGCTCCTGCTTTAACATGGAGCACTGCAAAAAAAGAAGGCCCAGCGTTGCGCTACTGGGCCTTCAAGGAGGGGGTATGATACTGCACGGAGGAAAGGCTGGCGTGTTTGCCGTTTTTGTTGGCAGTATCTCAAGGCGTTATTGATTATGCTCGCATAGTGTTGAGATATTGTGACGGGATGATGTTCACTTGGTGAATTTAAATTCAAAACAGCTCTCTGGGCTTGCTGCTGAGGACTCTGGGCTTGCTGCTGAGGACTTCGGGCATATTACTGAGGGACAAGATGAGTCTCTTTATGTCTCGCTTGCTATGCGTCTTTCTTATTTGGGCACCCCTTTTTGCGGATTTGCCAGACAGCCCGGAAAGCTTACTGTTCAAGGAGAAGTCGAGAAAGCCCTATCAATTATTTTTCGCAGAGATATAGAGACTGTTTGTGCTGGGCGCACTGATTCTGGAGTTCACGCTCGCGAACAGGTTGTTAGCTTTGAACTCACGCGAGAAGAGCTGGAGGGCAGAAATCTGGGAGCTTTATCACGATCGATTAATGCCCTTACTCATGATGGGATAGCTTCTAGAGAGCTAGTTATTGCTCCTTCTGGCTTTTCGGCTCGCTTTGATGCCCAATACAGGGAATATCGTTATCGCTTATATCGAGGACCATGTTCTCCACTTTTATCTACCAACTTTACCTGGGATATGGGATATTCGGGAACCCTTGATATCGATGCAATGAAACTAGCCGCCAAGTATTTAGTTGGTGAGCATGACTTTAAGTCTTTTTGTGTGAGCGCCTCAGCTCAGGGCCGCAACACAATAAGAGAAGTTCTTGATCTGCAAATCTACGAGGAGGATCTCCTAGGTGAACCTGGCGTTGTTGTAAAGATTGTAGGCAAGGCTTTTTTGCACTCGATGGTTCGCATAATAGTAGGGACTATTGCCGAAATTGCCTGTGGACGAAAAGCTCCGGAATGGCTTGCAGAGGTGCTGGAAGCCAAGGACAGATCTCGAGCAGGACAAACCGCTCCAGCTCACGGCTTGGTTTTTTGGCATGTTGATTACGCTGATTTAATTGCGTGGGGAGATGGGGATACTGTCTAAAGACATACTGCCTAGATTTAGACTAGAAATGCCAGAAAGCCCAAGTCTACGCGTTCTGAGCATCTTTTGTGCCCTTGCATTAGCTGTCTGTGTTTTGACCCTTACGTTCACGCTGCTTCTTACTCCTTTTCCGACTTATGTCTTTGCGAACTGTTTTGTAGATACAGACCATGCCGCTGTATCCAAAGAGGAGCTCATACACCTTGCACAGGAAAGCTTGGCCTATGTAAATGGTGATGATTCGGCCGATCTTCCCCTAGGCAGTGATGACACAATTTCGTACACGCCAGAGGTGATGTCACATCTCGATGATGTGAGAGCTTTGTTTACAGGAGTAAAAATCGCAGCTGCAATTAGCGTTGCCGTATTGTTACTTTTGTTTTTGATAGGTCTAGCACTTCATAGAAAAACTAACAAAGTACAACTCCAGAACAAAACTGGCTCCTCAAAACAATTTCGGAATTTTGTAGCAGTTTCAATGAGGCTTGGACTTGCAGTGCTGGTGCTTATGCTTGGGATTTTTTTGTTGGCAGCACTGATCAATTTTGACTTTGTGTTTAACTTCTTGCATTCGCTATTCTTTTCGAGCGAAACATGGATATTTCCGGCTGATTCTTTATTGATCTGTGCTCTTCCTGAGGCGTTTTGGATAGCTATGGCTGCCTTGTGGGGAGCACTTGTGGTGATAGTTTGTGTTCTGCTGTGTATTGCGACTAAAAGAATCAGCCGATCGAGCTGTTAAACGTGCAGTTAAACGCCACTAGAGCGTGCCAAATGCTGATAGGTGGGCAATTAGACTGTCTTTGTTGTTTTGGCACCTCTCGTTAATTACTTCACTTAAAAGCCAGTCAAGTGCTTCTTTAAGCTTTGGCCCAGCTGGGATCCCAGTATCTATCAAGTCTTTTCCAGTTACAGCTAATCCAGAGAGATTTCGACACTCATTGTTTTTAAGCACCTCGCTGCCAACAGCAGCAATCTCATCGATTCTAGATGCCCACTTGCTCACTTCGGGAGCATGAGCGCAAATATCTGCTCTTTTTAGATCTAGAACTTTGAAGAAAATTTCGTCCCCCAACTTGTTCATCCATGTTTTAACGCTGGCTTTAGTTGGTTCAATCATGTAGTCGTGTGCTCTCACAATTGCAGCAGTCTGTTCAATAACCTTTCTTGGGAACTTTAGTCTGCGAAGAGCCTTGATGCATATTTGTGCAGAAGCCTCAGCATGACCTGCAAAGCGCCGGTCTTTCTTGGAGGGATCATCAACAACGGCCTTGCCGAGATCGTGGAATAGAGTTGCCAGCCTGCACGCAAGATCGTTGGATTTTTGAGCTTTAAGTGCCAATATGCTGTGATCCCATACGTCGTAAGAATGCCTAGGACTTCTAGTATCCATTCCTACGATGTCTGTGATCTCAGGTATCCAAATCTCAAAAATCTCACGAAATGCGCCTGCTGCTGTTCCTGCATAAGAACCCCTCATCGTTTTGGAAAACTCCATTCCGACTCTCTCGGCTGCAATCTTGCTTAGCTGTTCGCGGCTTTGGAGCATTCCAATTGCAGTTAGAGGCTCAACATAAAAACCCAAAGTTGCAGCAAAGCGAATGGCTCGCATTATCCGCAGTGCATCTTCTTTGAATCTACTTTGCGGATCACCAACGCAGCGAATTCGTCCAGCTGCTAGATCGGCTCTTCCTCCAAAGGGGTCAATCAAACCGCGCTCTGGGCTATAAGCCATTGCATTAATCGTAAAGTCGCGCCTAGCTAGATCCTCTTCGATGCTTCTAGTAAACCGAACCTCATCTGGATGTCTTGCATCTGAGTAGTTTCCATCAACTCTAAAGGTGGTTACCTCAAAGGCTTCCCAGTTGCTAATTGCGGTGATAGTGCCATGTTTTATGCCCGTGGGACGCACATCCATGCCTGCTGCTTCGAACAGCTCGGCTGCTTTTTCGCATGGTGCCGAGGTTGCTATATCTATATCTGGCGCATTCCGAATAGGAATGCCTCGGATAAAGTCGCGAACAGCACCACCCACAGCAAAGGCCTCAAAGCCCGCCTCTTCCAAGATGTTTATGACCCGCAGTGCTTCGTTTGGTAGCTGGGGCAGAAGATTTGTGTTTTGATGACCGGAGTCTTGGCACTTATGGCACTTATTTGAATTATTGCTGGCTTGCCGCTCTACATCTCCGCCCATTCTCCATCCTCAAAAATCGGAACTTCTTGTCCATTGGAGCAAATACCTGTTATCTGTAAATCTTGAGTTCCAACCATAAAGTCAACATGAATCGCGCTGTCATTTAAGCCACATTCAAGCAGCTCTGACTTACCAAGATCCAATCCGCCTTCGATGCACTCTGGAAAGCTCTTCCCCAAAGCCAAATGACACGAGGCATTTTCGTCAAACAAGGTGTTGTAAAAGAGCAGGCCCGACTGTCTGATTGGCGATGAAAAGGGCACAAGTGCCACCTCTCCTAGATAGCAGGATCCCTCGTCTACAGAGATTATCGATTCCAAGATCTCCTGTCCGCTTTTAGCCGAGCATTTAGTGGCCTTTCCATTTTCAAAGTAGATCTCAAAATCTTCGATTAGATTGCCCTGATACGAAAGCGGAAGAGCCGATCGCACAAGTCCATCTACACGCATCCTATCTGGAGATGTGTAGATCTCCTCGGTTGGGATATTGGGGAAGAATCTCCGTCCATCTACCGTCTCTCCCGCTCCTCCATGCCACAAGACCCCTTTTGGTAGGCCTATACAAATGTTGGTTCCATGATCGGTTTTGTATCTGAGCTCGTACAGATCAAGGGAGTCAAGCCAGCTCTTGCGCTGTTCAAAGCTTTTGTCGTGTTCTGTCCAGTTGGCTATAGGATCGTCGCTCATTGCTCTAGAGGCAACAAGAATTTCTTCCCATAAGCGACTGATAGCATTTTTGGAATCAAGATCAGGAAACACATACTTTGCCCATGCTTTGCAAGGCGCTGCAGCAATGCACCAGATGTTTTTTGCATAGTCCATGGAGTCGTAAAATTCTTTACAAGCCGAATGTGCAGACAGCATAGATGACGAGATTTTTACGGGATCTACCCCGGCCATAAAATCTGGGTCGGCCGTTTCAATTCTCAAGATTGCTGCGCCTCGTTGGGCCAAGGTGTTGTGCTCTAAAGCCGACCACTCAGGATATGTTTTGAATTCCTCAAGAGATACATTTAGATAGTCAAGTCTAGATATGCTTCTATCAGACCAGTTTGTGTACACACGCTTGCATCCTGCAGCATAGGCTTCTTCAACCAAAACCCTTGCAAAGTCTGCGCATTCTGTGTCTACGGACAAAAAGAGTTCTTGGCCTTCTCTTAGATCACAACCTCTAGCAATTATGAGCTTGGCATAATTGCGGACTTTGGAATCTAGTTGAGCTGGCCAGCTGTTATTTGAGTTTTCTGGAGTATCGATATCTGAGTCAGTTGTATTGTGAAAGTCTGTTTTCATAAAATTTTTCTGCCTTTCGTAAAAAGTTTTGCTGTCCTTGTTGCCTTAAACGTTTGTTGCCTAAACCTTTGCTGCCTTAAATACACGGCAAAAAGTTTAACCCTACAAAAAGTCTCATAGCTCCTTAATAGCCCCTTAATAGTTCGCCTTAGCAGCCGGTAAGCTACCTTAATGGCCCGGTAAGCTAAAAAAGAATCCTGCTGTACTAAAGCTAAATTGACAGCAATTCGGCTTTTGTGCACCCTCCCAATAATCATGTCAAGCTTGGTTTTGCAGGGGAAAAGAAAAAAATCACCCCACAAAGCTAGTATCGACCGTTCACAGCCACTTATCGACACAGTGCTTGACCAACTAGCCCAAAGGGGGGTAGAGTACCGCCTTGCGCCCCCGCAAG
>CAZOMM010000048.1:0-15834 GCA_964581165.1 uncultured Coriobacteriaceae bacterium | reverse complement strand
TTTATGTATTGGGTGGAAATGCAGTGATATCCGATAGTCTGTTTAACTACATAGGGACTGTTATATCTGAAGAGGAGGAAGCCTCTACAGATGATGGAACCACTGACGATGGTACTTCTGAAGATGGGACCACTGAAGATGGTGACACCACAGACGATGGAGCCACAGACGATGGAACCATAGATGATGGCACATCTGAAGATGACGGAACCGCAGATGATGGTACTTCTGATGATGGAACTTCTGAAGATGGTGACACCACTGATGGTGACACCACTGATGATGGAACCACAGACGATGACACCACAGATGATGGTGCCACTGAAGATGATGACACATCAACAGATGATGACACCTCCACAGAGGAGTAAAACCCTAAATAGACTTTATTGCGTTTGATATAAGTATCTGCCTGGGCTTTAGGGTACTTGAATCAAAACCTAACGCAGACTAATAAGAACCCCGAGATCTAAAAAGGTTTCGGGGTTCTGCTTACAAACAACACCGACCTTTAGTCAAGAGAGAGAACTAAGAAAGGGGCAGCGTTATACCAAATTCGCTTTCTAGAATCTGCGTAAAATGCTCCTCGTCTCTTACATCTTCCATAACCATTTCACCATTTTCGTAGCGACGCAGATGGTTTTGTGTTAGCAGCGTTCTTCCGCCCAATCTATCGATTGCTACAAATGGGGCCTGCTTAAAGAAAGAATCTTCAGCGGTGGAGAAGTAGTCGCATCTTGCTCGATATTCCTCGTTTTGATGAGAGTTGAGATTAAACTCGTACATTCCCTCTTCTTCACCAAGATCATTGCGCCTAACTAGCACATACTTACTAGGTTCAATGCAGTCGACTCTGAGCATATCGCGCAGATCGCTCTGCCAGACTCCAACCTTAAATTTGATAGGCGCAAAGTTGTTGTATCCATAGCCTACATCCGAGATCCAGGTTTCGTCGAGTTCTGGAAAATCGACCATCAAAAACATGTGATCGAACTCATCTCTCCCTCTAAGGGGATGATGTGAGGCCATTCTTCTAACCTTAAAACCAAGCGTTTCTAGCACGGCTGCAAACAGGATGTTTTGCTCGTAACAGATGCCTCCACGCTTGCGGACAACTATCTTGTTCCACAGATCATTAACTTCAAGCGAAAGAGGAACATTGCCATAGATGATGTCCAAGTTCTCAAAGGGAACATTTTTAAGGTGACATGTTTGAAGCATGATTAATCCATCGGGATTGACTTTAGGAATTAGCTGCAGGTCAATTCTCTCTAGATAAGCGTCGATAAAGTCAAAATCGCTGATTTCGGTCATGCCTACTCCTCACTCTTAAACTAAGACAGATAAATTGAAGATGCGATGTTGCCGTTTTGGTTCTGTATCGCATCTAATCATTTAACTTGCTCAAGTTTTTCGCATGAGTATAACCTTTATTTTGTAGAAGTGAATTTGGGCTTGCTTTGTGGATTTGTATTACAAGGGAGAGTAAGTGCTGCCTAATGTTTGTGTTACAAGGAAAGGGGAGCGCTGTCTAGTGTTTGGGATACGAGGTACAGATGTCAAATGAGCTTTTAGCTCCGCACGACTGTCATATTCATATGGTTTTGGATGGCCTCGACTGGAAGGCGGCTATTGCTAGACATTTGGAGCATCCCAATGTGGAGTGGATAGCTTCTGTACTCGAGGCTTATGCTCAATCGGGTACGGTTTATTTACGAGAGGGCGGAGATAGATTTGGAGCCTGTCTCATAGCTCGAGAAATGGCTCCTGATTTTGGAATTGAATACGCCTCTTGTGCATTCCCGATTTATCAAAAGGGCAATTACGGAGCCTTTATTGGGCGATCTTTTGAGAGCATGGCCGAGTTTTGTTCTTTGGTGGATGAGACAGCCGAGCGTGGCGGGGACTACGTAAAGATCATGCTTTCGGGGATTATGGATTTTGAGAATTACGGTCGAGTTACTGGGCATTCCTTTGAGTGTGATGAGCTGACTCAAATGATTGACTATTCTCACATCAAGGGCTTGGCTGTAATGGGACATATCAATGGTGCCCAGGCGGTCTTAGACGCAGTTGAAGCTGGTATCGATAGCGTTGAACACGGATATTACACAGATGCTAGAACACGCGAAGCTCTGGCAAGGTCTAACACAATATGGATCCCAACACTTTCTCCCATTAGTAATCTCATTGGCCGAGACAATGGCCAAAACAAGGGCAAGGACTCTGTTTTAAAGCGAATCGAGCAAGATCAAATGCAGGCAATTGCCCAAGTGGCTCAAATGGGTGGAATCATTGCCTTGGGTAGCGATGCCGGTGCAGGTGGAGTTTTGCATGTTGAGGCCCAGCGCACCGAGTATGAACTGATGCACCGGGCCTTAGGTGATAGTTGTGATCGTGTTTTGACGCGCGGCCTGTACGAGATGCGTCAAAGATTTCCAGGGAAGAACTAGGGGCTGCATGACGGAAGGACCGTGCGGCACCTAGGCCGGCCATGCGGTGCCTGAGCTGGTTTGTGGCACCTGGGCCAGCCGTTTGGCATCTGAGCCGCCTGAACCACTCGAGTTACCGCCCCTGTGCTCGCAGCTCTAATAGACGATTTGTCATAACCCCATATCGGTTTATGATTACAGGATCAGATGGCGAACCCATAAAGAAGCCAAAGAATGCATAACCCTTACCAAAACATCCATACTCATCAAAACAGCGATCTACTTCTGCAATGATTTTTTCGTCTGTCACATTGGGAGCACCAGGCTCTCCCTGAGTGTTATAGCCACCATGAATCGAGAACTCATCCTTGTGTTTTTCTATTAGGGCAGCAATGTCGTTTGAAGGCTGTGCTGCCTGCCATACTGTAGCTCCCTCATCTATATAGTCTTCTATGAGGTCTGTGCAGTATCCGCAGCAGTGAATCTGTGGGATTATTCCCATTGCAATTGCAGCGTCATTAAAGCGCTTATGTCTGGGTTTAATCAACTCTCGATATATCTCGGGAGACATAAAAGTGGCACGTTCTGTGGCCACATCGTCATAAGTTATAACTGAGTCGGGCTTAAAGTATTTATGTGCTCGTTCAAGTAAGGCAATCTTGTAATCACAGAGTGCGTCCATCAAAGCCGCCGAAGCTTCGGGTTCCTCGTACATGGCGCAAAGTGCATCTTCAAATCCAAGAAGATGTGTAAAGCGCAAAAAGATCATATTCCAAGTATGGTATTCAACTACTTTTTGCGTTCTGTCCACTTCTGCTAGCTGCTGTTCTGCGGCTGCCTGCCAATCATATTTGTCCAAATCGGGAAAGACCACCTTATCTTCCCAAGTGCAAATATCGTCAACTATTTGGATTGTTGGATCTAGTGCAGGTTGACCCCCAGCCGAGTCAGTTGGAATCCAGTTACAACCAAAGTCGTCATATCCGCCCTCTAAGGGGCCATTTTCAAATGTTTCGAGCTGGCCGCCGCACCTTACAACGTCTAGCAACATCGATGGCACATAATCCGTATCTTCGTGTGCTAGTAAAGCCAAATAGTTTTCTCTTGGATTCATCATTTGGATCCTCCCCTTTGTGCTAAAGGCACCATAGATAGAACCATCAACAAAGAACAACAAGGCATAAATTGATAGCATCTGATGACATTTATTAAATGCGTTCAATAATGCTCAAGTTAACCCACAATTTTAGCTTAAAGCTCAAGAGAATCTACTGGTGTATAAATTGGACCCCTTGCTGTAGTGACCGACTCAAACAGCGTGACAGCAGATATTTTGCCTGATGCTTTGGCAATTCCGCTTCCCAGAACTTCTTGAGAGATATTTCTAAGATCGACATTTCGAGCAAGTGTTACATGCGCGCGCATGGGTTTAGGATCAAACCAGATCTTTTCTTCGTTAAGAGCACTACGTACATGTTCCGAGATGTCTTCTAATGGTTTGGAATCTGCAAAGCCCTGCCATAGCGTAGCCGATTTGGCTTTGCCAAAAAATCCAATGCCTCCTAAGTCTGCTTGTATAAAGGCACTTGGAGTCCATTTGCCATTGTCCTGTGTTTCTGTGCATTCTTTCCAACGAGATAATCCTCTACCAAGGGCACTTAGTACATCTTTTGTACGCGCTGGATCAAGCTCTCCCATAAAAGCAAGGGTTACATGCAAGATTGCAGTGTCCGGATCAACAAAACGTCCTTTAACGCGATCACGCAAAATACGGATGTTTTGCTCTAAAGCCAAAAGCATTGAGTCTGGCAGCTCAAGTGCAATAAACATTCTCGTTTTGTTTGTTTTGCTTGTTTTGCTTGTTTTGCTCGTTTTGCTCGCTTTGTTCATGTGAGCCTCCTAGGCTTTTTGCCTTAAGCATTTTCGCTTTTATTTTGGCTGGGTCTATACTATTGGGTCAAATTGGGTCAAATCGTGAGCTTTGATTGACAATTCGAATTGCGAACTAAGTAGTTGCAAGCAAGGGCGAGTTAGGCAGTTGCGAGCAAAGACGAATTCAGCAAAAGCAAACTAAGGCGAGTAAAGTTACCCAAGGCTAATAAGCCAAGTTGTCTAGAGAAAGAGGATTGAATGTGCGGAATTGTAGGCTTTACCGGAATAATGGATGCCAAGTCATTCTTGATGGATGGCCTCTTTCATTTGGAATATAGGGGCTATGATTCTGCGGGTTTGGCCTTGCAAAAGAGTGGGAACCTCGGTGTTATTTGCCGCAAGGGTAGAGTTTCTGAACTCGACAAGGCAGTTAGAGAGTCTGAGTTAGCTGGTAATTGTGGCATTGGACACACACGATGGGCTACTCATGGGGCACCGAGCGAGATCAATGCTCATCCTCATACAGACTGCGCCAAAAAGGTTGCCGTTGTTCACAATGGAATAATAGAAAATCATGCAAGCCTTCGCGAAGAACTCAGCGCCAAAGGACATGTTTTTGTTTCCGAAACCGACACAGAGGTTTTTCCTCACCTTATCGAAGATCTCTACGAGGGTGATTTTGTAGAAGCTGTCCGAAAGGCCGTAAATAGGCTAGAAGGGGCGTATGGAATTGCGGCTATTCATGCCGATCATCCCGGCGTAATAGTGGTTACCCGCAAGGATTCTCCAATTGTTGTTGGTAGTTCTATTAAGGGAGCCTTTGTGGCTTCTGACACCGTTGCTGTGATTGAACACACGCGCGATGTGGTTTATCTAGACGACGGTGAAATTGCTGTTTTGCATCCCAATGGCATGATCGACTTTATGGATGTTGATGGAAACAAGATCACCCCAACGCCTATGCATGTAGATTGGAATTCCGAAACAGCAGGTCGTGGAGGCTTCCCCGATTTTATGATCAAGGAGATCTACGAGCAGCCTAGGGTTGTGCGCGATACACTGGCCGATCGCAATGTTGGTGGCAGACTCGTTTTTTCTGAGCTAGATGACATAGCAGAGGTTTTGCAAGACATCGATTCGATAACAATTGTGGGCTGTGGAACTAGCTACCATGCAGGCCTTATTGCTAGGCAGCTCATTGAGCGCTGGACTCGCATACCAGTAAGCGTAGAAGTGGCCTCGGAGTTTAGATATCGGGATCCCATTATCACCAAAAAAACCTTGGTTATAGCTATCACTCAATCGGGCGAGACTGCCGATACCCGCGAGGCAGTTAAGCAGTCAAAGGCTGGTGGTGCAACTACGATAGCCCTAACCAATGTTGTGGGTTCTAGTATTACACGCATTGCCGATGCCGTTTTGTACATCAAGGCGAATCTTGAGGTTTCTGTAGCTGCAACCAAGTCGTTTTTGGCACAAAATGTCTTGCTTGCGGTTTTTGCTCTTTATCTTGCCCAGATACGTAAAGTGCTGCCTGTGGATAAGGTTGTTGGTCTTTACGAAGAGATGAAGGTGATCCCTTCCCAGATTGAGTGGATGCTTCATCGCGAGGCCGAGATTAAAAGCTGTGCTAATGCTTGCAGCAAGGCTCACTCGGTGATGTATATAGGGCGCGGTATGGGAGAGGTTGCCTGCAAGGAAGGTGCTCTTAAGCTCAAGGAAATTAGCTACATCCATGCTGAGGCCTATGCAGCAGGCGAGATTAAGCACGGGCCGATTGCCTTGATTGACGAGAATGTTCCGGTTGTTGCAATAGCCACGCAAAGTCCAACTTACGAAAAGGTCCTTAGCAACATCGAGGAAGTTAGATCGCGTGGGGCCAAGATTGTGGCAGTTGCTACAGAAGGTGACGACAAGATCACAAAGCTTGCCGACTACGTGATGTTTATTCCCGAAATTTCCGATTACTTCTCTCCGATAACAGCAAGTGTGCCGCTACAGCTGTTTGCTCGCGAGATCGCTGTTATAAATGGATGCGATGTTGATAAGCCTCGCAATCTGGCTAAGTCGGTGACAGTGGAGTAGTTGGGGTAGTTGGACTAGTTGGAGTAGTTGGAGTTTAGATGTCGCCGGACACGGACAATAGAGATACTGCCAATGATCTTGCTGCTGGATCTCGGATGGGTCTTGGGGTGGACATCATCGAGATATCTCGCATGGAGCGTGCCTTAAAGCGCTTTCCGCAGATTAAGGATAGGGCTTTTTCGGAAAATGAGCGTAGCTGGTGCGAATCTAAGCCTAATCCAGCCGTGCACTATGCCCTAGCTTTTGCTGCTAAGTCTGCCGTTGCTAGATCTTTGGGACCCAGCTGTGCTGGAATGAGGCTTCGCGATGTAGAGGTAATGTATCCCAAAAAAGGTAGACCAAGGGCGGTTCTTAGTGGCATTGCTGCTTCTTCGGCCGAGACTCAAGGTGTTCGCGAGGTCTATCTCTCTCTTTCTTACACTCACGAAACAGGGGTTGTTTCTGCTGCCGCTGTAAGAGACGAGGATATACCAGATAAAGAGGAAAAACGTACAGCTGCAGAGCAAATTGCAGAGCGCTTTAGGGATATAAGAGGCCTCCTAGACGATATGGGTGAGTTCGATCCTTTTGCCACGGCCGCTAATTCGAGCAATGTCGATGTTGATGTCGGCGATTCGGACGGTGGCGATGTCGGTAATTCAGGCAACAGTGATGTCGACGATTCAGGCAACATAGAGAATGTGGGCAGTCTTGATAACGGGGAAGAACCTGTTGATCAAGGCCTAAACGAATCGGATAACTTATTTTTAGGTTCGCATGCAGATAAGCTGAGTAATTAATTTATGAATGTGGATATGATCACAGACACGGATAGCACAAAAAACAGAGACAGCCAGCATGGCGAGGACCAGCATGGCGAGGAGGCTGATCGAAGATGAGCGATCGAGGTCGTTCCCATGCAATTTCGGGAGGATTGGGTTTTGAGGGAGGATTAGATTCCTATCAAGATTTCCAAGACGATTTTGATTTTTCGACCAAGAGTCTTTTTGATAGATCGGATCAAGAGATTAGCGGCGAGACTAAGTTTGTTGCCGATCGAGGTCGAAACTTGTATGGGAAAAAGGCCCAGGATCTTTCGACAGGCGAAGCTCCAATTGATACCGACAATGAATTGTTGTCTGAGGCTGCTGATGCTAAAAGCGAGTCGAGTCTGAGCCAAAGCGAGTCGAGTCTGAACAAAGGCGAGCCTAGCCTAGCTAGCTCAGCTAGAAGTGAAGCAAGTTCGACCAGTTCAGCCAAAAGAGAAGCAAATCCAACCAAAAGCAGGTCGAGCAGTTTTGCTAGAAGTGAGGCAAAGTCAGTTAAAGCAGACTCAAGCTCGGCCAATAGAGATTCGAGTTCGGCCAGAAAAGATTCAAGCTCAGCCAAAAATAGACCAGCTTCAACCACAAGAGATTCAAGTCCGGCTAAAAGAGCATCGTACTCAGCTAAAAGACCACTTAGCTCGTCCAGAAGAGAGTCAGCCTCAGCCAGAAAAGAGTCAAGCTCAGCCAAAAATGAGCCGAACTCAGCTACAGCCACAAGTCAAGCAAGCCCAAGCCCCAGCAATGAGTCAAGTTTAGGCTTTGGATTTGATAGAGATTCCATTTCTTCCAAAGATTATCGCTGGGCATGGATGGAAGTTGATACATCGGCAATCACTCACAATATCCACGAGTTCAGAAAGAAAATTGGTTCTAGGCCAAAAATGATGGCTGTGGTTAAGGCCGATGCTTACGGGCATGGGGCTGTTAAGTGCTCGCAGGTGGCCCTTGCTGCAGGAGCATCCTGGCTGGGAGTTGCCACTGTTCAGGAAGGCATGGAGCTAAGGGATGCTGGAATAACAGAACCAATTCTTGTTTTATCGCAGCCTCCCAAAGAAACTATCCCGGTGCTTTTAGAGTTCGACTTAACAACTTCTCTCTACACTGAAGATTTTGCTATGGCGCTTGGGGAATTTGCTGCTAATCGCGGCAAAGTTGCTCCTTTCCATCTTGCAATTAATACAGGGATGAATCGCATAGGCGTTTGGCATGCCGATGCCTTGGATTTTATGAGGATGATATCTTTTCATGGTGGTCTTCGTTTAGAAGGAACCTTCACGCACTTTGCTACCGCCGACGAGCCAGACGAATATGTGTATCGCTTGCAACTCAGGCGCTTTAACGAGGTCATTAATCAGTTCAAAAAAGTCAATATTTCTCCGGGGATTATTCACTGCGATAACTCTGCGGCGGCAATTAGATACAAAGACAGCCTATTCGATATGGTTCGCATTGGCATTTCGATGTATGGATTGCATCCTTCTGCCATAACTCGGGGCACAATTGAGCTTTGGCCCGCAATGTCTATACACGCTCGTATCACCGACCTTAATGAGGTTCCGGTAGGGGAGGGTGTTGGCTATGGTTTTAGTTATCACTCTCCAGGCAATGTTGTTATAGCTACAGTTCCTCTGGGTTATGCCGATGGACTTAGCAGGCAGCTTTCGAATGGAATGACTGTAATTTACAGGGGTAAATATGTTCCGCAGGTGGGCAATATTTGCATGGATCAATTCATGATTGAGATCAATAAGCGCTCCACCTTGCTAAATCCTTTCTCGCCTCCAGAGATCGGCGATGAAATCATAGTGATTGGACGCGATGGAGATGCCTTCCTTCATCTGGATGAGATGGCCGATGCTCTAGGAACTATCAATTACGAATTGGCATGTCGCTTTGGCATGCGCTTGAACAGAATCTACAAATAGGGATACAGTCAATGAAAGTAGGAGTATAGGCAATGGATCCCTCTGCTTTAGGCTCTGATTTAGGCGCAGCTACTACCGCAGGTGCTACTCCTAAGCCTCGTCTTCGTAGATCGCTTGACGAAATTCGCGAAGAGGCACTTTTGTGCAAGCGCTGCTCTTTATGCGAGACGCGCACCACTGTGGTTTTTGGTGTGGGTAACCCCAATGCTGAGGTCGTGTTTATTGGAGAGGCACCGGGGCGACAAGAAGATCTTGGCGCTGAACCTTTTATCGGCGCTGCTGGAAAGTATCTAAACAAACTGCTCGAGCTTGCTGGCATAAAGCGCGA
The DNA here is from genome assembly GCA_964581165.1 of uncultured Coriobacteriaceae bacterium. Taxonomy (GTDB): domain Bacteria; phylum Actinomycetota; class Coriobacteriia; order Coriobacteriales; family CADBOM01; genus CAZPAN01. Next base: position 6,386 of record CAZOMM010000048.1, on the reverse strand, counting down.
GGACATCTACATTGCAAATGTGCTCAAATGTCGTCCGCCTTCGAATCGCGATCCTAGGCCAGATGAGATAGAAACCTGCACTCCATTTTTACGAGAGCAGCTTATGGCCATATCTCCCGATGTGTTGGTGACCTTGGGTAATTTTGCCACTCGATTTGTGCTTAAAACCGATCGCGGTATCACTTCAATTAGAGGACGAGCTTATACGGCCGGTAGGTTTTATGTTTTGCCAACTTTTCATCCGGCGGCAGCAATTTATGACAAGTCGAAGACTGAGCTTATAGAGTCGGATTTTAGGCTTTTGCGTGACTTGTTAAAGGTGGAGCGCGAGCGTAAAGCTGCAAGGCATGCTGTTTTGAACTTGGGAGACGAGGGTTCGGGGGATGAGAATTCGGGAGGCGCGAGTCCGAGGAACGAGGACTCCCGAGGCGAGAACTCAGGGGACATGAGCTCGGGAGGCGTGAGTCCGGGAGATGAGGACTCCCGAGACGTGAGTTCGAAAGACGAAAACCCAGGAGACGTGAGCTAATGGCGGCGATCTTTGAGATCGACTCTGATAGCCTTGATTCGACAATTGCTATTGGCGAAGCTTTTGCCAGCTTACTCAAGGACGGCGACACAATAGTTTTATGCGGCGATCTAGGAGCTGGCAAAACTCATTTTAGTAAGGGTGTTGCCAAAGGCATGGCAATCGATACAGTGATCACCAGCCCAACTTTTAATATCCTGCGTTTGTACGAAGCTCCAGATGGGCGAACCCTTGCTCATTGGGATCTCTACAGGCTCGATGAAGAGTCACAGCTAGAAGATGTGGATTTTTTCGCAATCACAGAATCTGGAGCAATCTCACTAATTGAGTGGGGAGACAAATTTGAAGACTCCCTTCCCAAAGAACATGTGAGACTGAACATCTCCTTAGCTCAAGGAGATTTGAGAAAGCTAGAATTTAGGGGCTATGGTCCAAGAGGGAATAGTCTTGTTTTAGAAATTAGAGACTTACTGGAGGTAGATGCTGCAGATGGATGCTAAGACAATAGATTCTCAAAAAATTCTCTTGGCATTCGATACTTCTACAGAGTCTATTGCCTTGGGTGCGGCTCTTTATTTGGATGTAGAAAAACTTGGCGTTGAAGGACCCGGTTCGGATGTAGACAATTTCAACTCAGAAGAATCCGGTTCGGGTATAGAGAAATCCAACTCAGAAGAGTCCGGCTCGGGTATAGAGAAATCCAACTCAGAAGAGTCCGACTCAACGAGTACGAGTGCTAGTGCGAGTGCTAAAAACTTCTACGAGCTTGTATCTAAATCCATCATTCATAGCGATTCGATTTTGGCCAAAAGATGCGCAAATCAAAGACTTCTCGAGACCGTGCAAGAGATGATGCAAACCCACGAGCTTAGTCAGCAGCAGGTTGCAGCTGTTATCTGCGGACGAGGCCCTGGTTCGTTTACAGGTGTCAGAATTGGAGTTGCAAGCGCTAAGGGTGTTGCCAGTGGTTTGAAATGCCCCCTATATGGAGTTTCTACTCTCGATGCTGTGGCTTGGGAGATTTGGCTTTTTGGCAAACGTGGGCATCTTGGTGTTGTAGGAGATGCGCTTAGAAAAGAGATCTATCCTGTACGTTATCTGCTAGACGATTTGGGTGTTGTCCGTTTGGATCACGATTCTGTGGACAAGCCAGATCTACTGGCATCTCGCTGGGCTGAGTCATATGCATCTGAACTGGCAGGATCGGCAGGACCGTCGGGGCTAGCAGGATCGTCGGGGCTAGCAGGATCGGCGGGGCCGGCAGGGGTGTCAGCAGGCTCGGCAGGGGTGGCAGGATCAGCAGGCTCGGCGGGGGAGCCAGGCGACGGCCTCACAGAAGCTCAGCAAAACCCCAGCCTAATGCTGGCAGGCGATGGCCTAGCTAAGTTTGCAGATGTGATCACCTCAGCTTTTGATGAGGCAAATCTCACTTACGAGATCTTGCCTGAAGAATTTTGGCACCCCACCGGACGTGGGCTGATACTTGCTTACTATGAGCTCGCAAAGAAAAAATCTCTTGGCTCTGGTGATCCCCAGAAGCTCTATCCCGTGTATACCAGACTTTCCGATGCCGAGGAGAATGAACGGGCTCGCAAGGCTAAGGGCTTACCTATGCGTGGAGTGCTTATTCACCCGGTTGATTTTGTCGAGAAGTCTGATTCTCCCGAAGGCCTCGACCCAAGCTCTGCAGATGACATTCCCATAGATGGTGTGGCTTCGGGTGCTAGTTTGGAATTTAATCGTGGGGGCATAAGTGATGCTGAGGATCTTAAGGGTTTTGAGCTTGATGCTGAGCATCCTTTGATTTTGGCCATAGAAACATCCTGCGACGAGACTGCTGCTGCCGTAGTGGATGGATCTCGTCGCATGATTGCAGATTTGCTTGCTACTCAGGTTGATTTTCATAAGCGATTTGGTGGGGTTGTTCCCGAGATTGCCTCACGAAAACACACCGAGGCAATTGTGGGAGTGGTCGGTCAGACCATGGATGATGCAGGCGATGCCTTGGGTCTGGGTCGCCCTTTGCACTGGAGCGATTTGGACGCAATTGCTGTAACACAGGGACCTGGTCTAATTGGTGCCTTGGTTGTAGGCATGGCCTTTGCTAAAGGTCTTTCTTGGGCAACGGGTCTTCCTCTAGTTGGGGTAAATCATCTAGAAGGTCATATCTATGCCAACCAGATTGCTAATCCAAACATTAAACCCCCTATGGTTGTATCGCTTTTATCGGGAGGGCATACCATGCTTGTGTATGTCCGAGACTGGGGAGATTACGAGGTACTTGGACAGACCTTGGATGATGCTGTGGGCGAGGCCTACGACAAGGTTGCAAAGGCCTTGGGTTTAGGATATCCAGGCGGGCCAATTATCTCGCGTTATGCCAAAGATGGTGATCCTGAGGCTATTCACTTTCCCAGAGCCATGATGCATAGTCACGATTTTAGGTTCTCTCTTTCTGGCCTCAAAACGGCGGTCATGGAATATATCAAGGCCGAGGTGGATGCTGGTAGAAAAATCAACATTCCAGATCTTGCAGCTTCGTTTCAGCAGGCTGTTGTGGATGTTCAGGTTGCTAAAGCTCTAGAGGCTGTTAAGCAGACTCAGGTAAAAGAGTTTTGTCTTGGAGGTGGAGTTGCAGCTAATCCTCAATTAAGACAAGAGATGAAGGACAAGATTGAGGCTGCAGGTGTACATGTAAGCCTGCCTGAGCTTTCAGCTTGTACTGATAATGCAGGGATGATAGCCGCTGTAGCCTTGGATCTTTATAAAAAGGGAGAGTTTTTGGGCTTGGATGCAGACTCCATTGCCAATATGGAGCTGTAACTTTTATCCAAGTCTGGAGTTTCCTTCGCCGGCGCAATCTTTTGGAGCTAAGAATGCCTGTTTGTGATACCTTCAAGTGCGCTATTGCTCCTTTTCCGGTCTGCGTATATCATGATGAAAGTACATTAGCTAAGGTTAGCCAGGTGATCTCATGATCCAAGCGAATATGCTAGAAGCAAAAACGGAGCTTTCGAAATTGATAAAGCTGCTTGAGACGGGGCAGGTGGATGTGGTGTATATCGCCCGTAATAATGTTCCGGTGGCGCAGTTGACTGCGGTTGATCTGCCTGCTGCCACAAAGCGTGTCGGCGTTGCAAAGGGGAAGTTTTCCATCCCTGATGGTTTCGACATCTGGGACGCTGAAGTTGAGGATATGTTTGAGGGAATAGTGTGAAGTTACTCCTCGACACCCACTTGCTCTTGTGGGCCTTGCTTGACGATCCACGTCTTCCATCAAATGCCCGACGGCTTCTCATAGATGGCGGGAACGAGATCTACTACAGCATCGTCAGTCCATGGGAAGTACAGATCAAACACCAAGCTCATCCCGATAAGCTGACAATTGATGCAAGGACGCTTGCAGCTTTTTGTGACGATGCGGGCTATCTTTCGCTGCCCGTGAAGCTCGCCCATGTTTTTGCACTTGCTTCCCTGAAGCAAAAAGAGGGGGCGTCGACTCATAAAGATCCGTTCGATCGCATGCTTATCTGTCAGGCTTCGGCGGAAGGAATGATGCTGCTCACTCATGATAAGCGGCTCGCGGAATACAACGATCCGTGCGTTCTGATCTTCTGAGTAAACGCTGAGCGATTGCAGCATATGCGTCATGATAGCATGATCCACACGTTCACCCCTCTTCCCATAAATGGCACATTTTGTTTTGACCCTGTTTGTAAATGTTTGCGTTCCGATGGGTCCGATAGGCGTGGATTTTCCCGCAAATTAAAGGATATCCAGCATATCCGGCAAAAGCAAAAGAAAGCATAGTTGGCCCTTGCTAAAGCAGGGTGGCTGGTGCCAAAGCGGGGTGCAGTGTGTTAAAGCAAAAAACTCAAGCTTAGGGCAGCAGCTAAAAGCAGTAGAGCGCAAAGCAGGACGATAAAATCACGTGCTGCAAAGGGATAGCACTTATAGCCACTTTCTACAGTACGCAAAGTGAAGCCGCGCACCTCGGCGGCAATAGCAGCACTATTGGTTTTACGAACCGAGGACATGAGCAAGGGAACACACAGAGGCACCATCAAACGTACTTTTTTCACAATGCCACCCGCATCAAAGCTTACCCCGCGAGCAGTTTGCGCTTCCATAACTCCTTTCATGTCATTCATAAATACTGGGATGAAGTGCACGGTTGAGGTAAAGGCAAAGGCGTACTTATAAGGCACATGCAAAATTTTGACAGCGGAATTGGCCAAGTCGCTCATGCGTGTTACATAAAAGACCAAAAACAGAGGAGTTGCCGCTGCGCTAAGGCGTATCACCGTAGTGAGTGCAGCCAACAGGCTACCTGTGCCAATATAGCCCCAAGGAAGTTCTATAAGCACCATGCCAGTAGGGGTAGTAAGAATTTGCACAATGGCCAATATAAGCGAAAAGGCAATCACGGCTTTCACTAGCCCCACCACTCGCCGCATCATGTGACAAGATGCGGCCAGGCTCATGGCAATAAGCAGCAAAGCAAGCAAAAAGATCAGATTGCTAGTGCAAAAACAGGTCACTGCAAACAAAGCGGCTGCCCCTAGTTTAGCCATGGGGTTAAGCTTATGAAGCAGGCTATCGCCCGGGACATATTCCAAAAAACCTTCCATCTTAGCCTGCCTTTCTTGTCTGAAGGTGGTCGTGCGTAGCTGCAATCATCTCATCTAGGGTGTTGGCCTGACATACCGGGCTTGCCTTCAAGGCTGGTGCCTCATCGATCAGGCGAAGGGCAATGTCTACTACCTGGGGTGGAATAAGAGAGGCCTCATTTAGCAAGCTGCGGTTACGTAGTACCGAAAAGGTGGGACCCTCTCCAATAAGTTGGCCATCGTGCATCACCAAACAACGCAAGGCGTAGTCGGCCACTACCTCCATGTCATGACAGACCATGACAACGGTGGTGCCTGCCTCATTCAGGCGCTTGACAGCCTGCATCACCCGCTCGCACTCCCTAAAATCAAGACCAGTTGTTGGCTCATCCAAGATCACGATTGGCGGAGCCATAACCACTACCGAGGCTAGGGCCAAAAGCTGGCGAGCTCCTCTATTGAGCAGAAAGGGGTCGTCGTCGAGCGAGAGACCAAATTCCTCACATGCTGCTTGCACTCGCTCATGCGCCTGTTCGTCCACGCTGTCCTGCGCCTTAAAACCAAACAGCAACTCATCACGCACAGTAGAGCAGCAAATTTGGCGGTCGGGATTTTGGAACAAAAAGCCCACTCGTTTGGCCAGTTCACTTGTTTTTAGCTGGGTGGTGGGCACTCCATCTATCAAAACTTCGCCCGCATCGGGTTTTAGGAGGCCATTGATCAGGCGCATTGCCGTTGATTTCCCCGCACCATTGGTGCCCACAAAGGCTACGAAGTCGCCATCAGCGATCGTGAAATTCAAGCCCTTAAGGATGGGACGTGTCCCATCGTAAGACATGTGCACGTCTTTAAACTCAATCACGCCAAGACTCCCTTCAGTGCTTTGCAAGCCTCTTCGATCGTGCGCACCGCTGGGCCGGCATATAAACCCTCGGCACATAGTCGATTGATAAGAGTTGTGGAACGCGGGCAGCTTACTCCTATACGCTGCAGCTCTTCGCTTTTGGCCAACACTTGGGAGGGATTGTCAGCAAAGCGCAAGCGACCCTCTTCCATTACCACCAAAAGATCTGTATAGCGCGAAAGAAGGGCTATTTTTTGCTCGACCACCACAACAGTTGTTTCATGCTCACGCGCATAGCGCGTTAGAAGGTCAAAAACGTTTTGCGAACTGGCTGGGTCAAGTTCGGCAGTGGGTTCATCGAGAACCAAAACTTTGGGTTGCATGGCCAGAATTGAGGCAATGG
>CAZOMM010000047.1:1628-15925 GCA_964581165.1 uncultured Coriobacteriaceae bacterium | reverse complement strand
GCTCGATACCAATATTTTCTAATCCGAATGCAAGCTCATGCCAGACTGTGTCACAGACAATTTGCATGGACGGGTCTTGCATAACAAAGCCAATCGCGCTTGCAGACTCAAGCTTGCTTATTCCGCCCTCGCGCTCTGTTGGAACAGTACCGTTTTGTAGCAGCTTTTTACCAATTACTTCGATATTTCCATGAGTTTGACCGACAGGTCTAAGCTCAGGCTTGAGAGATCGTAAAAGAGTGGTCTTGCCGCATCCAGTAGATCCAGCTAAAACACAAAAATCGCCCTGTCGAACTGAAAAACTGACATCGTTCAAGACTTCTCGAACAGCGCCATCTTCTTGATTGTAGGCAAACGAAAATCCGTCTACCTTTACGATCTCCAAATCAACCACTCCTTGAATTGCAAAGCTGGAGCTATAGCCAAATAAGCGACATAAGGTAGATATCCCCACCAAGGTTCTAGCGAACTCATTGTTGGATAGAAAGTAAATTTCATGCAGATCGCAATTGCACAAGCAGCACTAACGACTGCCAGAAGCGCTATCGCACCCAAAACAACACCATCGGCTTTGGCAAAGTGGTAGCGTTTATATGTGGTACGCTTTGCTCCACAATCATATCCCCGAGCACGCATTGCATCGCTTCGCTCGATGCCATCTTCCATACCCCAGCTCATCAAAACCGAGACGATTCTTAAGCGACCGTCGGCTTTTTCACGTTTAGTCCTAGGCATAGCAGCACTCACAGAGTCTTGAGCTGCAGCGATGTCGCGTCCACGACTCACAAATTGTGGAACAAGCCTTAAAACTTGCGAAACCATAAGAGAAACCACTGGCAATATGTTCCCAAAAAGTAAGGTTGTATTAGCGCTATTCATGCATGCTGAATAGCACGAAAACCATAAGAAGACGCTCGAAAGCATGCATCCTGAACACAATCCGTAGATCAAAGATTCCAAGTAAATTGCGGTGGAGCCAATTCTCAATAGCTCTGTAGAACCAGAAGCAGAAAACAAAGGATTAGCAATTGTAATTATGAGCATAAGCGGTATAGCCCATATCAGTGAACGCACGCTCGCTCGCAGGCCGCGTATGCAAGTTGAACTTACAAACGCGCCCACGAGTGAGATGATCGAAAAAACTGGATGCATCGTCGCCATAGATATCAACAACGCACATGCTATGTAACAAAATGCTACTGCTGGGTGATATGTCGAAAATGCGTTTGGACGAGACTCATTCATAGACTAGTTTCTGGCCTAATGCATTATTCATTATGTTACATAAACCCACGAAACAGCATCGCCATCAGTTACAACACACTTATCTGCAGATGTGTTTAGATATTCGCCATTTACGTAGTAAGTCCAGCCATTAATACCTTGAGATGGGTCTTCAGCGAGTCCACCAATACTTGCAACATATATTCCAAATGCAGAAGTGCGTGCTGAAACCGAAATTCCTGTTGCAAGCAGTGCATCATAAACAGTTGAACCAGGTTCTAGACTAACTGTTGTAAGAAGTGAAACAGGAGAACCCACAGCACTAGAATCTATAGAAACAGTAACGACTATGTAGTCGTTTGCTTGCTCGCCTGAATTACCTGAGCTAGAAGAGCTAGAAGAGCTTGCAGAACTGGTTGACCCACTCGATCCGCTCGATCCGCTCGATCCTGAACTGTTGCTTGACCCACTCGATCCCGAACTGTTGCTGTTAGATGAAGATGAACCAGTATTGCCTTGTTCCTCATCTTGCTCGGTAGCGGCAATAGTAGTCTCGCTAGATTGAGTAGTCTCGCTAGATTGTATTTCGCTTATATCTTCATCTGTGTTTATAGATGCACCCTCTTCTCCTGTAGCTTCTTCTTGAGCAGCACGTGCTGTTTGCGTAGAGTCAAATCCACCCATTAAAGTAAAGACAGACACACCTATTAAAGCTAGGCACATAATCGCAATAGTTGCAATGGCAATAGGCTTGATGGCAGTAGGCTTGCCTTTGCTCTTTGGCTTTTGATCGTTTGAGTCATCCGGGCTACCGTGTGAATCACCATATGAGCCACCCTGTGAGCCCCCGTGTGAATCACCCTGTTCATTTCCACCACTATCATCTTGCTCGGCAGACAAAACAGCAGCTGTAGAGTTTGTAGAGTTGCTGTCATCATCTAAGCCTGCATATATAGCCGAGGTTGGACGATTTTTATCTACCATGTTTAATCACATCTCTTAACTATCTGATCTTCTTCTGCGAGCCGGCACAAGGAGCCAAATCAAAACTGCAATAATTCCAAGTGCGCCAATAATGATTCCTAAAATTGGCAACCATGATGGGACTGCGCTATCAACAGTAGCTGTGGCATCACTTGCTAGCCCTGTGTTGTCAGAGATTTGACTAGATGTAAGATCAGTAGATGTTTCGCTCTCTTCGCTCTCTTCGCTCTCTGCGCTCTCTGCGACAACAACATCGTCTTCATCTGATGCAGAGCTAATTCCACTACTAAGGATCACTGGACTAGTTGCAACTGTGCTAGCTGTAGCTGTGCTAGTTGTAGCTGTACTGGCTGCGACTACGCTGGCTGCAGTCGTGTTAGCTGTAGCTGTACTGCCTGTAGCTGTACTACCACCATTGCTACCTTGTGTAGCGCCACTGTTTCCACTACCGCTTCCGCTGTTATTACCACTCTGGCTACCTTGGCCTTCACTTCCATCTGAATTGCTTGAATCTCCACCTGAATTGCTTGGATCTTCAGGAGTTGACAGTTCTGATCCAGCTGCAATAGCAAACAAATATCCGGAGTCGTTAATGTAGTAAAGCGTTCCATCGCTTCCAACAAATGCCGAAGCCATTGTGTAGTTTTGTGCAGAATCTTCTGGCGAATAAAGCATGGTTGCTTCAGAATTTCCCACCCTATAAACATAGAGTCCGCCTGGCATAGCGTTGCATGTGAAGTAGATATAAGTTCCAGAGCTTTGAATCGAGACTAGAGGTGCACTCTTAACTTCACCAGGCAGTGAGGCGCTTCCACCAGAAGCATTACCGTAGTTGGTAACCTGAGTTTGAACCGTCATAGATTCAAGATCGATTACTGCCAAAACTCCCATGTAGTCAGCGGTAGAACCCCCAACATATGCCACACCATCAACGATAGTTGGAGTAGATGTGCTCGATGCTGCAAACGAGACAGAATCAACTTCGGACAAGTTTCCTGCATCTGATAGTGCTAACTTATGGAGAACACCGTCCTTAGATACTGCGTAGATATATCCATCGGATTGAACAAATGTCGAGCGAATCCCCGTACCAATGCCATCGTATGTGCTAACAAGCTCGTTTAGATCAGTGGTATAGACACGGATTGTTCCGTAGTCGTCTCCTATTAGATAGTAAGACCCACTAACAATTCCGCCACTCCAATAATATCCACCATTGTCGCTTACAGCGGTTCCAGCCAAAGCGCCTGTGTAGAGATTGATACGTCGAACTGTTCCGGTATTAGCAACATAGCTCGAGTCAAATGAATCCAAGGTTGCAACGTATACATAACCGTCTTGAACAGTTAGCGAAGAAACAGACTGAGAGCTATTGCTTACAGCATCCACAAGCCAAATCGACTCTAGAGTAGAAGCTGAGACGGCTTGTATATATCCACCTGCAAGAGGAATCACAATGATCCCATCGGAGTAGACCATACGGCACTGAGAGTCCATGCCACGAGCGAGAGTGATCTCGCTTTCAACCTCACCTGTAGAGGTATTAATTACTTGCAACCTAGCAAGGCTCTTGGTCTCAGCCCAATTATTGTTTGCATCGTATGTTGTAGAACCAGATACAACATAGATCTTCTCTCCAATAATTAGTGGATCTGAATAAGTGCTCCATGCTCCAGCTGCTGATTCCTCCTCTGTTAACAAAAGGTGTTGCCAGAGCAACTCCGACTCATCAGTTGCAGTAGGCAAATCCGTAACAACATTACCTGAGCCGCCATTTAGATATCCACTCCACTCAGCATCGATATCTGGATGCTCGGCCTCTGAGTTGAGAGTCACATCGTCTTCAGGATCAACACTGCCAGCACCATCGATATAGCTTAACTCGATAACGTCACCATCTTGCAAGATGTATTCATTAGCACCAACTGACGCATAATCGTCATTAACAAAGAAGCTCCAATAACTCCAAGGAGCTGACGAGCTAGCCTCAAGAGTTGTTCCATCTGGAGTGGTAATTGAATATGGATACCAATAGCCTTCAGCTACATATGTGTATTCATTCTGATCGAGCACCTCAGCGAATAGATCCCATGCAGTTGTTTCATCACTTGCATCAATTGTGTACTCAGTTAATGGGATCCATATCTGAGTGATTGATGTTTCATCAGGATCATTAGGATCATCTTTTGGAGCTAAGCCCGTGATCTTAACGCTAACTGTGTACTCAGAGGCCTCAGAGGTGCTCACAGCAATTGAGCTTTCCAAGCTGATCGAATTTTCTTGGAAAGTCTCTATGGTCTCTATAGATGTTGCGATGGCATTTTCCGCGATGGTATTTTCGAAGGCCTCTTCTACGACAGTTTCTTCTTTTGACGGCTCTTCTTCGATGCCCTCTTCTTCGACGAACTCTTCTTTGACAAGCTCTTCTTCAAAAACCTCTTCAGCAACTGATGAAGACTCTTCACTATCGCCTAGATTAAGCTCACTAGCTGCTGTTTCATCAATTTGTGCCGCTTGTTCAGTTGCAAGATTTTCAGCATCTGCTTCTCCCACAGTTTGAGCAAATGCCTGTGACGGAATTAGTCCCGCAAGCAAAACTAACGCCACAAAAAATGAAATTGCTTTGCAAAAAAGAGTGGATTTGTCGCTTTTGGAATTGCGACGCGAATTTAATCCGGACATGAGTTCACCTTTCCCCAGGGCCTTAACTTTTCGACGGGAGGTGGTCCGACTTAACTGCAAGTAGTTCCGGATACTCACTTCTTGCAGAATTACGGTTACTGGTATAGCGCAGGACTTTCACCTGCATTCCCCTAGGCTAGAAGATCTAACCTGCCTAAAAGCCACCGTCGAGGCCATTTATGGCTGGTACGAACAGTAACATAAAAAGAATACGGCGGGGACGACCCAACGGCCAAGGGAAAGGGCCGCACTGATTGTACTCATGGCATCATTTTTGATCGGGCTTGCAGCCAGCAGCCTGGATAACTTCACCGATGCCAAGATGTTGCTGACAGCCACTCGAAAATGCTAAAAAATTGCCACGATTTTGCTAAAAGGTTTGGGTCGTTCCGCTTGGATGTCTTGAGCTGTGACAAATGGTTTGAGAGCTAAGCTATTTCAGAAGTTTATGCTCCTCGCTTAACTAGGTGAATGAAAGATGTCTTCCTTGTTCGCGGCATTCTGTTAAAAACATGTTTATAAGTGTTTGATATGGTATGCCTGTGCGGGCAGATTCCGCTTTAAAGTAGTCGATATTTTCACTATCAATGTTAATGGTTATGCGTTTACGGACTTTACCCACATAGGGATTAGGAAGACTGTTCGAAAAATCAACTTCTGAAGGCATCTCTTTGTCGCTATAAATCTTACTCATTGCGATAGCTCCAATACTGTCGTTCTTCATTTCTTGTTGACCTTCTGGCCGAGATGATTCTGATGGTTAAGCCTCTATGTCGTTCGCAATAACAAACAGTAAGAACTCTTGATTTCAAATCGATGCCTATAAGAAAAAATCTCTCTTCGTAATCAGAATGTTTAACATCTGGAACAATACGAGCATATGGATCTGAAAATGCTCTATAGCAGAGTTAAAACTAACACCATGTTTTTCGATGTTAATTGCAGCTTTTCGATCATCCCATTCAAAATCTATGTATCTACGTGCAGTCATGATATGCACATTATACATATCTTATACATATTTGCTATGTGGATTAATTATTGCGGCTCTTTTCTTCTGGGATGTCGCTCGTCGCTCATCCTGAAGTGCTAGCCAGTCACACGCCTAGGTGTTTTTGCTTGTATGAAATTGCTTTTAGGTCAGATAGTGTTACCGTGCTATTATTGGACATGGTCTAAATGGCCTCGGTCTCAAGCTTGATTTTTGGAATCTTCAGAAAAAGCCTGAGATTTTATTTTGTTTACAGAGCGTTACCTACAGGCCTTTGTTTACAAAGCCTTATCTGTTTACAAAGCCTTATCTACAAGGCTTGCTGTTTGGACTGCCAAACAGCAACAGTATTGTTTGGACTTACCAGACAACAACAATAAAGATAGGTTTTTATAGCCACAGGAGGACTGCTGTGAAACAGCTGATCGCCCATAGTCTAAAAATGCATAAGGTGCAGTCAGTCTCAATTGTCGTATCCGTTGCACTTAGCGTAATGATTTTGGTGACCTTTGGCCTACTGTATGGGGGCGTACAAGCTGGCATCGATAAATCGGAGGCACAAAGCGGTGCTGATGTGATGGCGATCCCCACCAATGCGTATGCCTATATTAGCGACACAGAATTGCTCTACACCGGTGCCCCAGCACCCATCTATATGTCCGAAGACATCATCGACGAAATTGCCTCGATCGATGGTGTTGCGCAGGTTTCGCCCCAGTTTTACGGGCAGACACTTAATTCGGGCTGTTGTTCGGCTAATGGAGAGACACGTCTTATTGGTATCGACCCCGAAAGCGACTTTGTGGTAAGTGGGCTTGCGAGCGCCGATGCAGTAGCAGCCCTTGGCGAACACGAAGTTATTGTTGGCAGCTCGGTAGGGGGCATTTCTGATGGGATGATAACCATTTACAACGAGGAATATACCGTAGTGGCCCAAATGGACGAAACCGGCACAGGATTTGATGCAGGCATCATCGCCAACATAGATCTCGTGCGCAACTTAAGCCGTGAACTCGAAGGCTACGAGCACTACTGGGAAAGCTATGGCGACCCAGCTGATCTTATATCTTGCCTAATGATAGACATAGAGGATGACGATGACGGCAGCGTACTTACCATGGTTCAGGGACGTATTAGCCTCAGCAGCGAGGCAACGCCTATTGTGCGCTCCGAAATTGCCAACGAGTCACTCGCTCAGCTGCAGTCGGTTTTCTTCCTGCTTGCCATAGCAGCTGTTCTTATGGCTGTGATAACGCTTTTGCAGCTCTTTGCTCGCTTTTACGATAGTGTGTGGGATCGCAAAAGCGAGCTTGCGCTTTACCGCGCTATTGGTGCAAGCAAGACTCAGGTTCGCACGCTTATTGTTGGCGAAATAGGAGCACTACTCCTTGTAGGCTTGGTAGCAGGAACGGCACTGGGCCTGCTAACACAGTCGGCGCTACTTGCACTTATACGAGAAGGCCTTGCCTTCCCTTATCTATCGCTTGGCATCCCGGCCATCTGTGTTCTTATTGCAGGTGTGGTGGCCGTGTTTGTTATTGTCGGACTCATTTCTATCGTAGTCCCACTCAGACAGGTTGGACGTCTTGACCCCTCAACCGCTATGCAGCAAGGAGATATCGACTAATGGCGCTTCTTGAAATCAGGGGAATTTCTAAGTCCTTTGGCGACAATGTGGTAATTGAGGACTGTTCCTTTGCCGTAAATCCTGGCGATACTATCGCCTTTACTTCTCCCTCGGGATCGGGCAAGTCTACACTTTTATCAATAGTGGGCTTACTTCTTAGTCCCGATACCGGCTCCATTTTGCTTGAAGATGGTAGCGACGCGCTAAGCTTTGATGATCGAAAACTTTCCCAGCTGCGTCAGCAGCTCTTTGGATTTGTGTTTCAAAGCCCGCAGCTCGTAGGTTCACTACGCGCAATAGAAAATGTAGCAGCACCAGCAAGCTTTGTTGCCGATACGCTCCCCTATAATCCGCAAGAACGCGCAGAAGAGCTGCTGTGCCGTTTTGGTTTAAAAGACTGGATCTATCACTACCCTCATCAGCTCAGCGTTGGGCAGAAGCGTCGAGTAGCGGTAGCACGCGCCATGTTACTTGAACCCAAAATCATCATTGCAGATGAACCCACCAACGATCTTGATACGGAATCTGCTGCCGAGGTCACAAATGCCCTCTTTGAGTATGTAACTCAGGGAAGAGCTTTGCTTTATGCCACGCATTTGAGCGATTTAGCTGCGCGAGCTAAAACCGTCATGACCCTACAGGGCAAAAGTTTCAAAGCTGAGAGGAACTAGCTTCAAAGCTGAGAGTGCGAGAGACTAAAGTCTGCGTTCCTAAGGTTTGCATCTGGTGGAGGTCTCCGAGAAACACGCTTCTTATGGAGATCTTTGAGAAGCGTCTAGTGTGAGCCTTCGAGAAGCACGCCTCTCACGAGAGTTTTCGAGAAGCATCCCAGGGGAATCTTCGAGAAGCGCGTCTCTTATAAGAACCTTCGAGAAGCACCCAGAAACTCCAAGAACAACGGTGGGCTCGTCTTCCTAAAAAGCCTCATGGGAGCCTCCGAGAAAAGTCCCGAAGACTCCCATGAAAAAGACAATCAGTAGAGCGTTTCCAAATGGCAGAGCGCTTCTAATCAGCAGAGCGCTTCTACCTCCTCGCCCTCAAAATCATCCAGTAGAACATCCCAGATTAGTAGTAAAGAGTCTCTGCTCCCTCGGGATCGTCCTCGCCACGCGCATCAACAGCACGCACTGCATCGGCATCAACACCAAAAGCGTCGCCTCGCTCGACCACCTGTTCGCTTAAGGGCGCAGCAGCGGTATCGGAGGCCGCATCACCATGCCACTCGCCAATACCCTCGGTAAGCTGCTGCAAATACTCAGCTGCCTCATCCTCGTCTTCGGGGCAGTCGGGCAAAAATCCAGCCACTCTAAGCTCATCCCAACGCTCGTAAATAGAAGCCCAGAAATCATCCTCGTTGCCATGCCCATAGAGATAGTTATTGGCCAGGTTCTTCTCGATGTCGGGATAAGAGCCAACCGTGTAGCCATTCTCGATAGCCATCTCTACGATGCTTTCTGTATCGGCGCGAGTGATGTCGGCGGCATCGGCCATGGCCATGACTAGACGATCAGCGGCCTCGGGATAGTTCTCCAAGGTGTGGCTATTGATGCAAATAAAGCAGCAATAGTAGTCGGAGAGATCCTGTGCAGAGATAAAGAAGAACTTGGTATTTTCGTTCTCTTTGACCTGCGGATAAAGAGTGGAGTCAATGCCAATGATTGCATCAACTTCGCCATCTAACAGGGCTTGCAGCAAAAGCGAACCATCGTAGACCACCCAGTCAATATCCTCGGCGGTGCCTCCGGTAATACGGGAATATAAGGCGTTGCTCTCCACATAAGACGGACCGCTCATACCAGTGCAACCAACGCGCCTGCCTGCTAGGTCGGCAGGAGAATCAATACCACTGCCCTCTAGAGTGATGCCCGACCAACAACCCATATGGCAGGTGTCAATCAATTTGGCGTTGGCACCCTCAAGCCAAGACAAAAAGAAGCCTGGCGTCCACAGGAAGAAGTCAATCTCGTCGTTGGCAAGCAACTCAGAGGTATCAGCGGTAATGGTAACAATTGACGGCTCGATACCATTGTCCTCAAAACAGCCGTTCTCGATAGCTGCAAACACCGTCAGCTCGCAGCAGTTACCACCCCAGTAGCCAATGGTTAGAGGGATAGCTTCGCTGCTTTCTTCTGTGCTGTCTTCAGAGCCACTGCTGCAACCAGAAAGTGCTGCACCCGCTGCTGCAGCAGCACAAGCAGCAGCCGCCCCCTTTACAAAGGTGCGTCTTGTAAGCTTTTTCTTCATTGTCCTTTCCTTCCTTTAGACCCTTCTTGGCTTGTCGGCAACAATATTTATCGTCCACTGCCAAGGACAGCTGGTGCACCTCGGCCGATGCACCTCAGCTGATGCACCTCGGCAGTAGCTACCATCGAGCAAGGCCCTTCTGCCAACGAAGGAGCCAGTTTCTAAATGCAAACATGACAGCTGTAAGCACGGCAAACAAAACAATCATCACTCCGATAATTGCATAAACCTCGCCGTAATTCGCCATAACACGGGTGTATCGAATACGGAACATCAAACCCGAACTTACTCCACATAACTCTGCCGCTGCCATGGCACCAAAAGAGCCTGACAAAGCCATAAACAAAGCATTTGCAATGGAGGGAATGGCATTTGGCAGCATCACATGGGTCACTATGTAAAACTTTGAGGCACCCAAAGTTTCAGCACGCTCAATAAGGCTTACATCCATGTTCTTGATGGCACTTGAGATCATGAGTGTTAGCGGAAACCAAGAAGCAATCGACACCGCAGAAAGCGCCGCAGCATTGCTTGAATGAAAAGTCACAAAGAACAGAGGCATCCAGATAAGTGCAGGTACTGGGCCTATAACCTTGAGCAAAGGACTTATCCAGTAATCCACAAGGCGCACACAGCCGCAGGCTAGTCCCGAAACAAAACCAAGCACCGAGCCTAAGATAAGCCCACCAAAAAGCATGCCCATCGACGCAACCAAGTCTCCCATGATGGTAGAAAAGTTGACCACAAGCTCATTGATTATCTTGTCAGGCGAGGGTAAAAAAGGCAGTCGCAAAATACCCGTGCGCAGTGTCAGATAATCTTGAAGAGTGAAGAGAAGGAAAAAAGCACATATCAAGTAAGAAAAATGCGCCACCTTCTCGCGCAAAGGTCGCAAAAATAAGGACAGCAGATATACGCACGCATAGATGATGGCAATGACAGCTAGGGCATAAAGCCATATCCCCGATTGATACTGAAGAGACGAGGGATAGACCTGAGGAAACGACACAAACTCTATGGCCGATATACCAATGCCCACGCAAGGGATGAGCATCTTTAAGGCATCCTTTAGCGATGCACGAACTACGATTGGCTCCTTCTTTTTAGTGAAGAGCCGCTGTTCTTCTTTACGCTGTTCCTCTTTAAGATCGATCTTAGCCACTGCTCACCTTCTAAGTACTGCTCGCTACTCAAAATTGAGCATGTCGATGATCGTATGACGATATTCAATGAACTCGGCAGAAATGCGATCTCTCGGATGCGGCAAATCGATGTGAATTTCACCGATATTGATACCCGGGCGCGGACTCAGTACAACCACACGATCGGCCATATATACTGCTTCCTCAATATCATGGGTAACCATAAGGATGATAGGCTGGAACCTATCGCGCATCTTAAGAATTTCGTCCTGGATGATGGCACGCGTGAAAGCATCTAGGGCCGAAAGCGGCTCATCAAGCAAAATAATCCCGGGATCCTGTACAAAGGTTTGTGCAATAGCCACGCGCGCTGCCATGCCACCAGATATTTGATGCGGATAGGACTTCTCAAAACCCGTAAGCCCCATAAGGTCGATCATTTCTTGCACACGATCTTTTTGCTGTTTATAGACACCTCGTGCCTTTAGGCCAAAGGCAATATTTTTCTCTACGGTAAGCCAGGGATATAAATTGGTCTCCTGAAATACAAAGCCACGATCGTAGGAAGGGCCTTCTATAGGCTCGTCACCATATTCAATGCTGCCTCCCTGCCACTTATCTAAGCCTGCAACCAAGCGTAAAAAGGTGGATTTTCCACAGCCACTCGGCCCAATAAGAGCCACCAGCTCGCCATGAGAGGCCTCCAAGGCAAAACCCTGCAGAGCCACAAGCTCACCGCGCTCATCATCTTCAAAGATGCGCAGGACATCTTTGGCTACCAGACGCTTTTTGGTCTTGTCCTCTTGCGAACTAGTCTGCGCTGATCCCTTCCTTCTTAGCATTGGAAGACCTCCTTGCGCCGCTCCCCTTTTTCTTACCACTGGACGACCTCCTTCGACCAGCTCATAACGCGGCGCTGGATAAAGAACAAAAGAGAAATAAACACAAAGGCCATCACAATAAACATGATGACAATGGTGTAGGTAATGTCGTAAGCCATGGCCGATTGCGCCCAAGAAATACGCCAACCCAAGCCGCCTTCTACTCCCATAATCTCGGCGGTAGTAAGCGAAGTAAGCGAGAAGCACAAACCCATGAACAAGCCGGTAAACACTGTAGGTGCAGCTGCCGGATAAACCACATGACGAATAATGTAGAAATTAGATGCACCAAGGGTCTGAGCACGCTCAATGCTCGTACGGCTTACCGAGCGAATGCCACCTGCAAGATTAACAGCCAAGGGAAACCACGTAGTTGAGGCAATAACCACCAAGGCAGCAACATGGTTTGAAGGTGCAAGGGCCAAAGAAATAGTTACCCAGGCCACACCCGGCACAGGACCGATGATTTTGATGATGGGATTAAGCCAGTAATTCGCATGCTTGCTATAACCCATGGCCGAGCCCCAAAGAAAGCCCAGCACACCACCAATGAAGATACCTTCCAGATACAAAGTTACCGAGTTGTACAGATCGCCCAAAATGCGATCGGCATGCTCAAAGCAATAGGCCAGCATGCTTTCGAAGGAAGGGAAATATGGCAGGGTAAAAACACCCGACTTAATAGTGCAAAGATTGTAGATACCCGTGGCTAGATAGATAAAGATGATAAGCCCCCACCACTTCACAAAACGGCGGCGGAGGGCTTCGAACCATATGCTCAAAAGGCAAATAAGCAGATAAATAAGCAGTGAGGCGCGTACAAAGATACCGTAATAGACCGAAGAGAGACCCTCGGGATACACATCGGCTGCCGTACCATTGACAATAAGCACGGCCAGCATTGCAAAGAGCGGACAAACCAGCTTTGCAATCTCCTTGGGTTTTGCAAAGGAAAACGCGCTGAAGAAACGCTCGACAAAACCGCGCTTGGTCTTTCCCCCGTTCTTAGAAACCATGCCTCCCCTTTACCTACTTGTCTCTTTATTGAAAGTTTTCTGACTACAATACTAGCAGTATATATCCATTAGTAGTGCAGATCTATTAGTTGCATTAATCTATTAGTTATAGAATACACTATTAGCGTAAAGAACTTCCAATATGCAACCAGTAAAAAACAGCAGAAGTGCTGCTGGTTTAGGGGTGTACGGCAAAAAAGCAAACAACTACTTAAAACGCTTACGATAAAGAGGAGAAGAATTTCGACATGAAGGTAACGCCCGACATTGAACGGATTGTAGATACGGCACTAACAGGTCAGCAGCCTGGGCATGATGAACTTGTACGCCTTATGGACGTAGATGAATTCAGTCTCGATGCCTACTACATCAGCTGGGCAGCGGACAAGCGCCGCCGCGAACTTGCCGACAATACTGCAGAGGTGCATGCCCAAGTGGGTATTGATGCAAATCCTTGCTCTAAAAATTGCTTGTTTTGCTCCTTTGCCACGGTAAACACGGCGCGAACCGGTTCGATGGAAATGCCTATCGAGAAAATCATCGACTATGTCTTGGCATATAAAGAGCAAGGTGCTAACTGCATCACCATCATGATTACAGCCGACTACGACTTTGGACAGTACGTAGACTATCTTGCTCAGATTAAGGAAGCCATTGGGCCCGAAATGCCCCTTACCGCCAACATGGGCGATTTCGACTATGCCATGGCCGAGCGCCTCAAAAGTGTTGGTGTTGGCAGCGTATATCACGCAGTACGCATGGGCGAGGGCAAAGTAAACGAAATACCACTCGATCGCCGCTTTGAGACCATAGAAGCAGCTCAGGCGGCAGGATTAAAAGTTCTCACCTGCCTTGAGATGATAGATCCGCGCTACACTAACGATGAAGTGGCTCGCAATATGCTGCGCCTAGTTGCACTTGAGACTCAGTACATCTCGGCCTTTGGCATGATTCCTGTGCCAGGTACGCAACTTGCCGACGACGAACACTACACATTTCGCAAATACAGTCTCTATAACGCCATCATGCGTCTTACCTGCAGTCCAAAGACACGCTTTAACGGCAACCTAGCATGGGCCGAGGTGGGCACCAACCCCCGCGACGACAAAAACGAAACAGAAAAAGGCGGACTCGGCGAGTCGGTAGAAAAAGTGCGTACCAACTATGAGCGAGATGGTTGGAAGACTTACCGTGGTCCCTCCCCGTGGTGGTGAGACCCACTGCGGCCCCTCCCTGTGGTGGTGAGGGTGTTTAAAGCTTTCGTGACCCTGCTCTGCGATCTCACTGCGCGATCCTGCTCTTTGGCTTTTTGCGTTAACTTTTCGCTGTGTTAAAGCAGAGTTGACACGACTACTGAGCGGGTGCATAGGTGTCTGCGGCTCACATACTTCTGAGAACTTCGCTATACTACAGCCTTGCCAGTTGCGCCAACGTAGCTCAGATGGTAGAGCAACTGATTCGTAATCAGTAGGTCAGGGGTTCGAGTCCCCTCGTTGGCTCCACTTT
>CAZOMM010000047.1:0-1528 GCA_964581165.1 uncultured Coriobacteriaceae bacterium | reverse complement strand
CAAAATGAATATTACTGCTTTGCTTTAACCCTGCAGCTCTTTAAGCATTATGATAGAGCGATAGCAAGCCAAGCTAGTTGAACCTAGGATCACAAAAACTAGAAGGTATCGGAAAGGGGAACAAGATGGATCAGCATGTTTATGAACTTTTGAATCAGCAGATTAATAAGGAACTTTATTCGGCATATCTCTATCTCTCGATCGCAGATTATTTTGATGAGGAAGATCTAGATGGGTTCTCCAATTACTTCTTCATTCAAGCCCAAGAAGAACGTGATCATGCCCTGATTTTCCGCAACTATCTGCATGACAACGATTGCAAAGTCAAGCTTTTGCCTATCGACCAACCCACAAAAGAGTTTTCTGAATACATGGATGCGCTAGAGGCAACCCTAGAACACGAGAAGTACGTAACTAGCCTCATTAATGACATTTACGCCGCTGCTCAAAAAGTCAACGACTATCGCACCATGAAGTTTCTAGATTGGTTTATCGATGAGCAGCTGGAAGAAGAAGACAATGCCAGAACAATGATCAGCAAGATGAAATTGTTTGGCACTGATGCTAGGTCTCTCTACGAGCTGGATCAGGAGTATCTTGCTCGCACCTACACAACTCCAACTCCACTGGCTAACACCGGGGCTTAGGCTTAGTACAGCATTGAAAATTCAGGAGCCTAGATGAGGCCCTTCCGCACGGTAGCCGGGGTTTCCAAAGCAGAGTACGAAATAAAAAACAGCCGCTTCTACTCGTTTTTGACTCATGTCGAAAGCGAGGAAGCGGCGATTGATTATCGTCATTCAATTCGTGAGATTGTTCCCGATGCCCGTCATTATGTGAGCGCTTACATAATCGATAAGGGCGATATTATGCGTTACTCAGATGCCAAAGAACCGCATGGGACAGCCGGCTTCCCGGTTTTTTCTGTAATCGACGGACTGGGCTTGCGAGATGTCGTCTGCGTGGTAGCTAGAATTTTTGGAGGTACCCTCCTGGGTCGAGGTGGACTCATGAGGGCCTATTCCAAAGCAGCGCAAATGGCCTGCGAATCTGCTTGCATAGTACAAAACGCACCATGTCGTGAGTTGCTAGCATCAATTCCCTACTCTTTGTACGAAGCAATATCAAAACGACTCAACGAAACATCCGACGTGATAGAGCTAGATGCTTCGTTTGCTGGTGATGTGACGCTTGAAGTAGTTGTTCTGTCTGAGCGTGTCAAGACTGTCGAAAAGCTAATCATGGACATGTGCGATGGCAGGGCCGAAATTCTTTTAGGAGACGAAAGTCTTCGTCAAGTCCCAATCGAAACTTAAACCCAAAATCAAAACCTTAGGCCCCAATTGAGACTTAAGCCCAAAAACTAAAACCAAAACCCAAAATTAAAACTAAAGCCTCGATCGAAACATAAGCCAAAAAGCCCAAAACCCAAGCCCAAAGTTATCGGCGGCAGCAAGGCGCAACAAGACGCGATACTAACAGCAAAGCCTATGGCGATTAACAGCTCCGCCCATGTCTAAACGCTCAC
>CAZOMM010000046.1:0-15972 GCA_964581165.1 uncultured Coriobacteriaceae bacterium | reverse complement strand
CTATTTGGTCTTCGCTCATTCCAAGATTGCGAGGGCCAAAGGCAACATCTTGAATCACAGTCTGCTCAAAAAGCTGTTTTTCTGGGAATTGAAAGGACATTCCCACAATCCTTCTAACTTGTTTGCGATCCTTTGGCTTTGCAAGATCAAGACCATCAACACTGATGTGCCCCGATTGGGGAATAAGCAGGCCGTTGATGTGTTTGAGTAAAGTTGATTTGCCTGAGCCAGTGCGCCCTATTACACAGCAGATACTTTGCCTCTCGAATTCAAGCGAAACATTGTCTAGGGCTTTGATGTCATGGTTTTCGACCGGGTAGCTGTAACTTAGATTCCTGATAGAAATGCAGTTGCCACTGCAGCTGTCGCCAGTTTGAGATTCTTTGGGAGACTTGAGAGTTTGTTTTTGTTCCCCTAGTTCTGGGAGGACGGGCGGCGTGTTGCTACGTCTCTCCAATTCAGGGAAAGGTGGGGTAGTGCCACGTCTCTCCGATTCTGGCAAAAGCGCCGAGGTGCAGCCTTTGCTCGTATAGCCCAAACCAGTGGCTTTAAGCCTTGAGAGCATCTCTGCTAGTTTAGAGTTGCTTGTAGGTCTTGCATCTAATTGAAGCCCCATTTTTTGCAGCCTATATGCCATCTCGATACAAAAAGGCGGCTTCAAGGCACAATTCGCCAACTCAGCTCTTTTAGAAAAAACCTCAACAGGACTGCCATCCATAGCAATTTGTCCATTGCTCATTATTACAACACGATCCGCATGCATTGCTTCGTCTGGAACCTGTGTGATCAAGATTATTGTTGTGCCGTTTTGTGACAAACCTTGAATAATCGACATTATTTCTTTGCATCCTGCGGGGTCAAGCATCGAACTTGGTTCGTCTAGAACAAGTATTTTTGGATGCATTGCCAAAGCAGATGCAATTACCAGCTTTTGTTTTTGCCCACCCGAGAGACTTTCTATGCTAGCGTTCGCCAGATCTTGCATGCCAACTTGAGAAAGAGCTTTATCGATTCTGCTCGTGATTTCTTCTCTGGATAGACCTAGGTTTTCTGGGCCAAATGCGATGTCGTCGGCGACGGTGCTTGCAACAATTTGAGAATCTGGATCCTGCATCACAAGAGCAGCTGATCTTCGTATTAAAGAAAGGTTTACAGGCCTTGTGCTGTCTAGGCCCAAGATCTCAACATGTCCTTTATCGGGGATGAACAGGGCATTTATATGCCTTGCTAAAGTGGATTTACCTGAGCCATTAGCGCCTAGTACAGCTATCAGCTGACCTTGTGGAATGTCTAGGTTTATGCAATCGAGTGCTTTGCTCGATTCATAGGTAAATGACACTTCCTTAAACGAGACAGCAAGTTGTTTCACTGCTTTGATTAGATCCCCTTTACAAGTAAGAGCGCGGGCGAGGACTGCCCCAACCCAGCGCAGCCTCTATGCGGCCTCTGCACACCCATCCAAGCGCCCATTCAAGTAGCCATCCAAGCGCCCATCCAAACACACATCCAAACACTCATCCAAACACCAGAATACGTGTTTAACACAGACTTGTTGGTTATAGCATCGATGCTACATGTGGGCTATCATGCTATCGGCAAATCAGCAAATCGCAGCATATGATTTGTCGATATTAGATAGGGGGAGCTTGTTGGAACGGCAGGCTGAGAGGGGGCGCGCCCGCCCCGACCCATAGAACCTGAAATGGGTAATGCCAACGAAGGGAGAGGATATGAGCACAAAAAATGCCGTGCAGAACTCTGCGAACTCATCCGGTACATCTGCACGAACTCCTATTACCCAGCTAGACCATGCCAAAGCCGGCAATATCACTAAAGCTATGGAGGCGGTGGCTAAACGAGAAAACCGTGATCCAGAGTTTATTCGTAAAGGCGTAGCCAGCGGTCGAATTGTTATTCCAGCTAATATTCGCCATCTTGAGGAAGGCCTTGATCCGCGAGGTGTGGGAGAAGGCCTAAGCACAAAGGTTAATGTAAACCTTGGCATTTCTGGAGATGTGGCCGATTTTCAGATGGAGTGGGACAAGGTTGCCATTGCTGAGTCCCGTGGTGCCGATGCTGTGATGGATCTTTCTAACTCGGGTAAAACCAGGGCTTTTAGACGAGAGCTGCTCAGTAGAACTTCGCTGATGGTTGGAACCGTGCCAATGTATGACGCTATTGGCTATATGGAAAAGCCTCTGGTAGAACTAACGGCCCAAGACTTGCTTGCAACAGTGAGAGCCCATGCAGAGGATGGCGTTGATTTTTTGACTATCCATTGCGGAATCAATCGCTCTGTTATTAAGACCTTTAAAGAAACTGGCCGCTTGATGAATATCGTCTCTAGGGGCGGTAGTCTTCTTTTTGGCTGGATGGAAGTTACAGGCAACGAGAATCCCTTCTTTGAGTTTTACGATGATGTGCTGGAGATTTGCCACGAATACGATGTGACAATCTCCCTTGGAGATTCTTGCCGTTCTGGCTGCTTATATGATGCCAACGATGCTGCAGAGACTGCCGAGCTTATTGAACTTGGAAAACTTGCTCGCCGAGCTTGGGAACGCGGCGTTCAGGCGATGATTGAGGGTCCTGGACATATGGCTATCAATGAGATTGCCGCCAATGTTGTGATGGAAAAACGCCTCTGTCATGGTGCGCCCTACTACGTGCTTGGCCCACTAGTTACAGATATTGGCGTTGGCTACGATCACATTACAGCTGCAATTGGTGGTGCAATTTCTGCCAGTGCAGGAGCAGACTTTCTTTGCTATGTAACGCCTGCAGAGCATCTCTGTCTTCCAGATGCCAAGGATGTTCTTGATGGTCTTATCGCCACAAAAATCGCAGCCCATGCGGCTGATATTGCTAAGGGAATTCCAGGTGCAAGGGATGTGGATGATCGTATGGGAGATGCACGAAGGCACCTCGACTGGGAAGGCATGTGGGAATGTGCCTTAGATCCCGAGACTGCCCGTGCTCGCTACGAGGCATCACCAGCTAGCACTGAGGGAACCTGTACGATGTGCGGCAAGATGTGCGCAGTTCGCACTGTCAACAAGATCTTTGAGGATACAACTATAGATCTTGGAGCCGAGTAGCTCTCTGGAGTCGAGTAGCTCTCTGGAGTCGAGTAGCTCTCTGGAGCCGAATAGCTCTCAACAAGATAAAGCCAAATAGCTCTTAATAAGAAAGAGATTCAAATGAATACAGAGATACTTTCTGAGGCACTTGAAAATGTCCGTAATACAACTCCGCTGATTCACTGCATTACCAATTATGTAACTGTTAATGATTGTGCAAATGCCCTGCTTGCATGCGGAGGATCTCCAATAATGAGCGACGAGCCAAAGGATGTTGAGGACATTACGAGCATTTGTGGAGGCCTTGTAATCAATATCGGAACCTTGAACGAGCGTTCTATTGAGGCCATGCATCTTGCTGGCAAAAGAGCAGTGCAGCTTGAACATCCGATAGTTCTTGATCCTGTAGGTGCTGGTGCTTCTACGCTGCGCACGCAAACTGCTTCTGAACTTATCGATAAGCTCAAAGTTTCTGTAGTAAGGGGAAATATGAGCGAGGTTAAGGCTTTGGTGGGAGCTTCCAACTCAACTAGAGGGGTCGATGTTAACCCTGATGATGCTGTTAGCGAGGACAATCTAGCGGCTAGCGCAGCTTTTGCTCAAGAGGTCGCTAAAAGTCTTGACTGTGTGCTTGTTGTAACTGGGGCAATTGATTTGGTGGCCGATACTAGCAATGTTGTGGCAATTCGCAATGGTGTGGACATTATGGGCAAGATTACAGGCACTGGATGCATGCTCGATACACTAATTGCAGCGTACATCGTTGCTAACCCCTCCCAGATCTTTGAGGCTACAGTAGCAGCTGTTGCTGGCTGGGGATTGGCTGGTCAGGATGCATCTGCAAGGGTGAGCAAGGCCGATGGAAATGCAAGCTTTAGAAC
Organism: uncultured Coriobacteriaceae bacterium; assembly: GCA_964581165.1. Lineage (GTDB taxonomy): Bacteria > Actinomycetota > Coriobacteriia > Coriobacteriales > CADBOM01 > CAZPAN01. The sequence goes on along the minus strand of CAZOMM010000046.1, from coordinate 12,011 downwards.
TTACCTAATAGATGCGGCTTGCAATATGAAAGGAACGCAGCTTGCGTCGGGCGCATTGGTAGAAGACCTAATATGAGTGCTGCAAGAGATAGAGGCAGATTTAAGGCTGAGGACATCCGCTCGGCAATGCTTTTATACGCTGTAACAGACTCCGCCTGGCTTAATGGCAGGCAGCTTAGCACCTGTGTTGCTGAGGCAATATCTGGTGGGGCCACGATGATCCAGCTCAGAGAAAAGTCGTTTACTACAGATGAGCTTGTTGAGCTGGCTGCAACAATTCTTCCTATTTGCCGTAAAGCTAATATCCCATTTGTGATTAACGATGATGTTAGGGCTGCATTGTTATCTGGTGCCGATGGTGTTCATGTTGGTCAACATGATATGGCTTGCAAAAGTGCCCGTAGCATTTTGGGGGAAGATGCAATAGTTGGAGTCTCGGTGCAAAACGTTCAAGAAGCGCTCGATGCTCAGGCACAAGGAGCAGATTATTTGGGAGTCGGAGCAATGTTTGGAACTCCCACAAAGCCCGATGCTGTAGATGTTAGCTTTGAGGACTTGAGGCAAATCTGTGCCACAGTGGATATTCCTGTTACAGCAATTGGGGGCATGAACCTGGACACAGTTAGCAGCTTAAAGGACAGTGGTGCCGATGGTGCTGCTGTGGTATCTGCTGTTTTTGCTGCAGAAAATATAAGGGAAGCCACGCGTAAGCTACGTGATTTAGTAAAAGCTACAGTAAAAAGATAAAAAGCACTCCATGTTAAGTGCCAAGCTTGCCACGTTAAGCTAGGCTTGGCACGTTAATCCAAGCGCTCCACGTTAAACCAAGCTTGGCACGTTAATCCAAGCCTAGCATGTTAAGAGCCAAGCTTGGCACTCTCCCCAAAAAAGAGTTTATAACTACCTGATTTCCTAGAGAAACAACCAAAAACAATTTTTCTTTTTCATCACAAAAATATTAAAGAAAAAACGGATACAATTCGCAGATTGTGATTAGCAAGGCATAAATACAGGCAGCCTTTCTTTGTAGGAAAGTAGATGAGGAACATCAAGGTTAGTTTGAAAACTCACATGTGGGGTAGGGCATGAATACAAAAACGCTATGGTACATAGTAAAGCGTGTCCTGCTTGCCCTAGTCACAATATGGCTTGTCATAACAATGACTTTTTTCATAACGAGAGCAGTGCCCGGAGGGCCCTTTGCAAGCGAAAAGGCTCTTTCGGAGGCAGCTCAAGCACAGCTCGAAGCAAAGTATGGTTTAGACAAGCCAGTGATGGAGCAGTATCTTACCTATCTTAGTGACATTGTTTTACACGGAGACTTTGGCCCTTCGCTTACACAGCGGGGCCAGGATGTTATCGACATTATTTCAGATGGTCTCAAGACTTCTATACCGCTAGGTGTTTGCGCTGCGTGTATAGCCCTTGTTGTAGGAATAGCACTTGGTTCTGTTGCGGCTTTGCGACGAAATACTGTTTTAGACAAGACCATCATGGTAATAGTTACAGCTTTTGTATCTATGCCATCCTTTGTTATAGGCTCAATCTTATTGGTTTTGTTTGCTGTAACACTGGCGGTTCTTCCAGCTAATGGCAGTGCCGAGGGTGGACTCATCTTGCCAGTAATAACATTGGCGCTTTACCCAGCCGCCTATATAACTCGATTAACTCGCTCTTCGATGCTAGACGAGTTGGGTCAAGATTACATACGTACCGCAAAAGCCAAGGGTGTTTCTGGTTTGCGCATTGTTTTTGGTCATGCGCTGAAAAACTCTCTCATTCCTGTTATTACATATTTTGGCCCCATGCTTGCCTACATCGTAACGGGTTCGCTTGTGGTTGAGCAGATTTTCGCAGTTCCTGGCATAGGTAGAGCCTTTATAAACAGTATTACCGGTCGTGACTACACTCTCATCATGGGCACTACGATCGTTTTATCCACACTTATCGTAATAATGAACCTGATAAGTGACATTCTGTATAAAGTGGTAGATCCGCGCATAAAGTTGGAATAAAAGGATATCTCACATGAATATGAAAAAGCCTTTTTCTTTTCATGTTGATCTAGATGCGTTTCTTCCTGCGACAGATGAGGAAAAATCATATGTCGTGCAAATGCGAGCTAGTTCAACATTTTTTAAGGATGGCTGTCGGCGGCTTTTTAAAAACAAGGTTGCGGCTGCAAGTTTGATTGTAATCGTACTAATAAGCATTGCATGCATAGTTATTCCGATGTTTTGGCCTTATGCATACGATCAGATGCTCGGAAATATTTCGGGTCAGTCTATGGATGCTTCTTTTAATAATCTTGCACCCTTTGAATATGGCTCTACTGAGCTTGCTCGAATGGCTGCAGGCGAGAGTGTGTTTCCTCATATTTTTGGTACTGATTCAGCAGGGCGCGACTACTTTATACGTATCGTCTATGGCACGCGAATATCATTGGCCGTTGGTTTTTTTGCCAGTGTCATCGTGTTTGTAATCGGAACTTTTGTTGGTTCTATTGCTGGTTTTTTTGGTGGCAAGGTCGATCTAATCATCATGCGAATCGTCGACGTTATTTACTCTTTGCCCGACATGCTCATGGTGATCTTAATTGCCTCAGTTTTGTCTGTTAGCGGTCTTTCAACTGCGATTGAAGGCACGATTTTCGAAAGTATCGGCTCAAATATCATCAGTTTGTTTATTGTCTTTGCTCTTTTATATTGGGTTTCTATGTCGCGTCTTATTCGTGGCCAGATTTTGTCTCTTCGCGAGCAAGAGTATGTTCTAGCATCGCGTGCTAGTGGTGCTAAAGGGAGCTGGATTATACGCAAGCATCTGATACCAAATTGCATTAGCGTGATCATCATTTCTGCTGCACTGCAAATTCCAAGTGCAATATTTACAGAAAGTTATCTGAGCTTTTTGGGTTTGGGAGTAAATGCTCCAATGCCCTCACTTGGCTCGCTTGCTTCTGATGCTCTTAACGGCATTTCCTCGTATCCGTATAGGTTGGTCATTCCCGCTGCTGTCATATCGCTGATTGTGCTTTCGCTTAATCTTTTAGGAGATGGCTTACGCGATGCATTTGACCCCAAATTGAATAAGTAGAAGGGGAAGTGCTGTGTCTTTGTTAGAAGTAAGCAATCTCAAGACTTCCTTTTTCACCGATGAGGGCGAAGTCAAGGCAGTAAATGATCTGAGTTTTTCTCTTGATCACGGTAAAGTGCTTGGAATTGTTGGCGAATCTGGTTCTGGTAAGAGTGTCACCGCTTACTCCATCATGCAGATTCTTGCCCCTACAGGAAAAATAGTTTCTGGTTCTATCAAGTTTGATGGGCAAGAGTTGGTTGGTGTTGGAGAAAAAACAATGAAAACCATACGAGGCAATAAGATCTCCATTATTTTTCAAGATCCTATGACCTCACTTAATCCCACCTATACCATTGGACATCAGCTAACAGAAGCTATTGTTTTGCATACCGAACGCGATAAGAAGCAGGCGCACGAGCATGCAATCGAGATGCTTGGGCTTGTCAATATAAATGAGCCGCAAAAACGCATGAAGCAGTATCCATTCGAATTCTCTGGTGGAATGCGTCAGCGAATCATGATCGCAATGGCTCTTGCTTGCGAGCCAGACATACTTATTGCAGATGAGCCTACTACCGCTCTTGACGTTACTATTCAAGCCCAGATCCTAGATCTTATGAAGCAGCTCCAAGAAGAGCTGGGTATGGCCATAATTATGATCACTCACGATCTTGGCGTTGTGGCTCAGATGTGCGATGAGGTAATCGTTATGTATGCTGGCTCCATTTGCGAGCAGGGTACAGTAGACGAAATCTTTTATTCGCCATGTCACGAATATACAAAGGGCTTGATACACTCAATTCCTACCGCAGATACTGCAGGAAAAAAGCTAAACCCCATAAGTGGAACTCCTATAGATCTTCTAAATATGCCCAAGGGCTGCGCCTTTGCGCCTCGCTGTGATAATGCAATGAAGATCTGCCTTGAGCATAGCTGTTATCGTATGCAACTTAATGACTTTCATTCGGCTTCGTGCTGGATGAATGTTAAGCATGCAATTGACGAGGGAACTCTAAAGCTTGAGGATCTTGTAGAGGGTGGTGTAAGGCTTTGAGTGAGAACAAGCCACTAGTCGAAGTAAAGAATCTCAAGAAGTATTTTGATATTAACGTCGGTGCCTTAAAAACTAAGTCGCTTAAGGCCGTCGACAACGTGTCTTTTTCTATAGAGAAGGGCAAGACACTGGGTCTTGTAGGCGAGTCCGGTTGTGGTAAGACCACAGTAGGTCGCACCTTGCTTTATCTTTATAAGCCTACCGCTGGCGAGATATACCACAATGGGGTAAAAATCGAGAGCAAGCAATCTATTGCTGAATATCGAAAAAAGGCAGCAATGGTATTTCAGGATCCATATTCCTCGCTTAACCCACGCATGACCATTGCAGACATAATAGGCGAGCCTCTCGATATTCATAAAATGTACGAGAACAAACAGGATCGCAGAGACCGCATCCTTGAGCTTATGGATCATGTTGGCCTAAACAGCGAGCACGCTTCTCGATACGCGCATGAATTTTCTGGTGGACAGCGACAGCGAATAGGCATAGCTCGTGCACTTGCAGTTAATCCCGACTTTATAGTTTGCGACGAACCCGTCTCTGCGCTTGATGTATCAATTCAAGCTCAGGTAATCAATATGTTTAGCGAGCTACAAGAAAAACTGGGCCTGACTTATCTATTCATTGCTCACGACTTGCTTGTTGTTAGACATCTTAGTACTCGCATTGCAGTAATGTATCTTGGACATATAGTTGAGCTTTCTGAAGCATCCGAGATATACGATCATCCACTTCATCCATACTCACAGTCTTTGATTTCGGCCGTTCCTATTCCCGATCCCAAGGTGGCACGCACAAACAAACGCATCGTACTTAAGGGCGATATTCCTAGTCCGATGGATGTGCCCAGTGGCTGCCCGTTCCGTACTCGTTGTCGCTACGAAGAAAAACAATGTGCCGATAGTGTGCCTGCTTTTGAAGAGGTGTCAAAAGGTCACTTTGTGGCTTGCCATCGTGTTGCGGAGATCAATTAAGGAGCTTAAAGAAAGTCAATTAGAGGTGCTCCTGATGGCCCCGATTAATTAAAGGTGGCCCTGCATTTAGTTTTCCTTTAATATTCGTCTAGTTTTTTTAAAAAAGTCTGAAAAGGAATGAAGGGAGATTGAGTATGAAAAAGACTCTAGCCCTGCTGCTAGTTATGGCCATGACTCTAAGTCTTGCGGCCTGTTCTAGCGGCTCAAACACAGGAAGCGATACTGAAACCAGTTCCATAAATGTCAGTATTGCATCTGAACCCGATTCGCTTGACCCGGCTCTTAACTCTTCGGTAGATGGAGCCACCATGCTTGTTCACTTGTTCTCTGGTCTAGCAAAATGGGCAGAAACTGATAGTGGAGATCTAGAGATCGTTGCCGACTGTGCCGAAGAACTGGTTGAGGGTGTCGAAAATGCAGACGGAACTATTACCTACACCTATACCTTAAAGGATGGTCTTACTTGGTCTGATGGAGAGGCAGTTACTGCAAGCGACTTTGTGTATGCTTGGCAGCGTGCAGCCTCCACCGATCTAGCTGCAGACTATGGCTATATGTTCGAGATCGTTGATGGTTACGACGAGATTTGGGAGACCGACGACGATGGCAATTTTGTAAACCCAGATGCCGAGCTTAACGTTGTAGCCGTGGATGAGAGCACCATTGAAGTCACACTTAGCAATGCTGTTCCTTATTGGGAGGAACTGCTGGCCTTCCCGGCTTTCTTGCCAGTTCGTGAGGATGTTGTTTCCGATGAGAGCTGGGCAACTGATCCTTCCACCTATATCAGCAACGGTGCTTACACTATGGCCAGCTGGGAACACAACAGTGTTATCACTCTCGAAAAGAGTGAGACTTATCATGATGCTGACGAAATTACCATGCAGACCATCAATTTCTATCTGTCTGATGATGCTAACAACATGCTCAGCAACTTTGAAAATGGCAGCTGGCAGCTAATTGACACGGTTCCCACTAACGAGATTGCCAGCCTTGAAACTGAGTATCCCACGGAATTCTTTACCATTGGACAACTGGGTACCTACTATGTCTCCTGGAATATCAACGAGGAGATTTTACCGGCCGACAGCACTTTAACTGGAGTAGAGAAACTTCAGGCCGAGAACGAGATTCGCAATGCTTTAAGCCTGCTTCTCGATCGCAATTACATCTGTGATGAGATTGGACAGGCTGGCCAAGTACCTGCATCCTCTTTTGTTGCAATGGGTCTAACCGATTACGATGGCAACGAGTTTTATCTGAATGCGGGTAGCAGCGAAGATTATGTTGGCTACTATGACACATCTGATGAGTCGTACGAGTCAAATTATGAGCAGGGTATTGAAATCCTGAAGCAGTATTACGACTATGATGAGTCAACAGGAATGTTTACCAATGTTCCTAGCATGACATACATCTACAACACAGACGAAGGCCATAAGGCAATTGCAGAGTATATACAAAGTGTTTTTGCGACTGTTGGAATTACCTTTAATCTTGAGAATCAAGAGTGGAACACCTTCCTTAATACTCGCAAAGATGGTGACTATACCCTCGCCCGTAATGGTTGGCTTGCCGACTACAATGATCCAATTTCCTTCTTGGATATGTGGACCTCAAGCTCCGGAAATAATGATGTCCAGTTTGGTAAGGGCGATCATGCCAGCCTTGCTGCCTATGATTTAGACCTTACGAGCTATGGCTATGACATCTCTGTTACTGACGGAACTTGGGCCGAAACCTATGATGTCTTGATTACTACCATCAAGAGCTGCACTGATGATGAGGTTCGTTATGAGCTTATGCATCTTGCCGAGGATATGCTGATGGATACCGGTTGCATTACGCCGCTGTATTTCTACACAGATATCTACATGCTGGATGACAGTGTTGAAGGTTTCTTTGCCAATCCTCTTGGCTACAAGTACTTTATGTACTGCACCTATTCTGATTAAAGGAATCTCACTGTAGAGTGGAGAAGTATGGGCAAGCGAGAAGCTAGACTCTACGCGTAGCAAAGCTAAACGTAGAGCTGAGCGAGAGGCAAAAGCTGAACTGGCAGTAAAGCTAAGCTAGAGTTCTTGCAAGCTATTCTTAAGGGCTGTATCAGAAGCGATTCTGGTACAGCCCTTTTACCGTACGGGCTTTAAAGGTGGTGTTATGAGCGGATCTAGGTACAAAAATTCAAGTGAGGGCAAGACCTGTGTGCCTGTTGTACTCTCGATTGCTGGCTTAGATCCCAGTGGTGGAGCAGGCGTTTTGGCCGATGTTAAAACAATCAGTTCTACAGGGCTTTTTGCTGCAGGGGTTGTTACAGCCATAACAGCGCAAAACACCATTGCTGTGTCAAAGATCTGCCAAGTTGAGCCTCAGATGGTAGCAGCACAGATCGATGCTGTATTTGAGGATCTAACTCCCGAGGCTGTAAAAATCGGAATGCTTCCTAATGCTGACCTTACCAGTGTTGTGGCCGAGCGATTAAGACACTTTTAGTACTAACAGATCAAAGTGTCATTAATTTTGAGCATCCCCGCATTGAGGGCCTAAACTGTCATGGGACTGGATGCACACTATCTAGTGCGATTGCCTGTTATCTAGCGCAAGGTTTTAGCCTGATCGACTCAGTTTCTAAGGCTACAGAATACATGGAAGGTGCGCTAAAGAACTGTTTGGATATTACAAGCAGTCAGATTTGCTTAGTAGATCATATGTGGAGATCGCGAACACCTTAGAAAGTCTCCCTGTAAAGCCACACCACAGTGGGTGAGGATTGCCCGTGTCCGACGCGCCGTGTCCTACACACCAAACCCAGCGCATCGGATCCGACGTGCTCGACCAAGCACGTCGAGTCCAACGCGTATTATGCGCAACCATCTGGCAATCGTGTTAATTCTGCATTAAATACAGAGAATAATATTTGAAGTGTGGAAATTGTATGAAATAGCAAGCGGGACATATTTGGGTAGAATAGAGCACTTCAAATTGTTTTAGATATTCAATTTTGTCGTACGAGTCTATGTGCTAGTGTTTCATGGATTTAAGTTTATGGAGGTTGTATGAAGGTTACAGTTGTCGGAGCGGGAGCATTCGGTTTTGCAATAGCGCATAGACTGTCTGAAAATCCTGAGAATCAAGTAAAGGTTTGGTCTGAATCTCAGAGAAAAGTTGATGAATATCTAGAAAAAGGGTGCATAGAAAGGGTTCTCGGTGGCCACAAGCTCCCCGAGGATTTAGAGATTACCACCTCTATGTCGGATGCTTTAAAAGACGCAGATCTGGTTTTTATTTTGTGCATCGCAGAACTTGTTGAGAATGTCTGCGAGCAGATGCTGCCTTATCTAGATGCTAAGACAAAGGTAGCAATAGGCAGCAAGGGCGCATGCCTCAACGGAAAACTTCCACCTCATATTGCAAAAGAAATTCTTGGAAAAGAAGTTTCTATGTTTGCTGGACCTGGCTTTGCAATCGACATTATTGATGATGTTCCCGTAGGTTTTACATTTGCCACTTTAGACGACGACTCTTATCAAATAGCCCTAGATGCCTTTTCTCACGATCCAAGTCTGATCTTAGATAGATCGTATGATGTCGGTGGTGTATCTCTTTGCTCTTGCATTAAGAATGCTGCTGCTTTAGCCTGTGGTGCCTTATATGGACACGGACATCCAATATCAACTCAGTGTCTTTTGATGCAAAGAGCACTGGTGGATCTTACGGGAATGATCCAGCAAATGGATGGTGGTGTCTTTGGAACATCTATGAGCTTGTCTGGTATAGGTGATTTGATACTCACCTGTTTTTCGCCCAAGAGTCGCAATGGATCTTTTGGTCGCTTGGTTGGTGAGTTTGGTTTTTCGTCTCCAGAAGCCACGAACTACATCGCAAATAATACTGTCGAAGGTATGTCTGTAGTTGCAGCTTGGCCCAAGATAGAGCAGCAGCTGGGAATAAAGTCAGACTTTATGGCTGTGGTGTGCAGGGCATTTTCTGAGGGTGGCGGAATCGAAGATATTCTGAACTATATCAACAGAAGCGATATAGCCTAAGCGAAACAGTAAAAACAGTAGTGTGCCGGCTCAAAATAGCAAGGCAAAACAGCAAGATGGCGACTCAATAAGACTCAATAAAGCTCAAGAGGAGCATTAAGACATGGATGAACAAGAAATTCAAAGGCGTAAAGAGCGCTTTATCGAGCTTGTAGACAAACATAGCAACATTGTCTTTTTTGGGGGAGCTGGTGTATCTACAGAAAGCGGGATCCCCGACTTTAGAAGTGCAGAAGGAATTTTTACAACTAGCGGACTAAAGAATCCCGAAGAGATTGTCTCGAGAAGCTTCTTTGATGCTCATACCGATGAGTTTTATGACTTTTACCGCAACACTATGATTTATCCAGACACCAAGCCCAATCAGGCCCATCGTAAGCTGGCCGAGTTGGAGCACGAGGGCCGTCTAAAGATGGTAATTACTCAAAATGTAGATGGTCTTCACCAGATGGCAGGCTCTAAAAATGTTGTAGAGCTACATGGGTCTATCCATAGAAATCTTTGCATGCAATGTGGCAGACACTTTGACATGGATTATGTGCTTCAGGCGCAGGGTGTTCCTAGATGCGATTCGTGCTCGGGGATTGTTAAGCCTGATGTTGTTTTGTATGAAGAAGCTCTCAATTCCAATGATATTGCAACTGCGATTGCCGCAATATCTGCAGCTGACATGTTGATAATCGCAGGAACATCTCTTGTGGTTTATCCGGCAGCTGCTTTTATTGATTATTTCAAGGGGGATTGCCTTGTAATCATTAACAAGAGTCCTACCTCTGCAGATTCCAAAGCAGACCTGTTAATACCGGCAAACGTGGGGATGATAATGGACTGGTAGCTGTTTGCTTTACAGCTGATTTTATGTAGAGTGGTCAAGGCCCAACTGCGTATTTTGCTTTTCTCAATATTAAAGCAACCTTGAGATGAGCTTAAAGTTTCTGAACAATCTGAGCAATTAGACTAAAGCAATTTTGTAGACTAAAGCAATTTTGATTTGGGAGGTTAACATGAGCGATCCCGTGGTTAAAAGAGTTTTGATATCGGTTACAGACAAGACCGGTATAGAAAAATTCGCTGAGGCGCTACACGATGAGTTTGGCGCTCAAATTATTTCCACGGGAGGAACTGCCAAAGTTATTGCAGCCGCTGGCGTTCCCGTTACTCCAATAGAAGACTTAACGGGTTTTCCCGAGATGATGGATGGACGTGTAAAGACCCTACATCCTGTTGTCCATGCTGGACTTTTGGCTAAACGGGATGAGCCAAAGCATATGCATCAGGCTCAAGAGCATGGCATAGGCATGATCGATATGCTCGTGGTTAATCTCTATGAGTTTGAGGAAACTGTAGAGTCGGGCGCAAGCTTTGAAGACTGTATCGAAAACATCGATATTGGCGGGCCAAGCATGCTTAGATCGGCTGCTAAAAATTTTGCCAGTGTGACTGTTGTTACCGATCCAGAATCATATGACCGCATCTTGGCCGAGATGAGAGCCAATGGTGGAGCCACAATGATAGAAACCAGAGCTGCTTTAGCTCTAAGGGTATTCGAGACCACTAGTGCCTATGATGGGGCAATCTCTTCTTGGATGCGAGGACAGGCAAATGCATCGGGCTCTGTGCTTTCGGGCGTAAAGGACAGCGGTGCTCCTGTTGAGATGGATGTAAAACTGGTTAAGCAGCAGGATTTGCGCTATGGCGAAAATCCTCATCAGCCTGCTGCTTTTTATAGAGTTCCATCTCTTGCAACGGCACATTCCTTGGTTAATGCCGAACAGCTTGGTGGCAAGGCTCTCTCCTATAACAATATTTTAGATACCGATGCCTGCTGGACTTTAGCAAGAGAGTTTTCAGAGCCTGCAGTAATGATTCTTAAACACCAAAACCCCTGTGGATCGGCCGTGGGCCGCACTATTGCCGAGGCCTACGATAAGGCTTTTACATGCGATCCCAAAAGCGCATTTGGCGGGATTATTGCAGCTAGCTGCGAGGTTAGCTGCGAGATGGTAGAGCATATGCATGCAAACTCTCAGTTTGTAGAGGTGATTATCGCTCCATCCTATGAGCTTGGAGCTGTGGAATTGCTTTCAGAAAAAGAGAATCTTAGGATCCTGCAAACCGGTGGTGTTGGTATCCCGGCCGCTATAGAAATGCGCTCGGTTGATGGGGGAATGCTGGTTCAGCAGGCGGATCGAGCAGATGAAGATCCTAACGATTTTACAGTTGTGACATCGCGCAAACCCACAGATCTCGAGATGGAAGATCTGATGTTTGCTTGGAAAGTCTGCAAGGGCGTAAAGAGCAACGCTATCTTAGTTGCCAAAAACAAGGCCGGTGTAGGAATGGGTCCTGGTCAGCCAAATCGTGTAGATTCGTCTAGATTGGCCTGCGAGCGTGCTCATGATGCATGCGAGCGCATGGGAATTGAGCCTGTGAATTTGGCGGTAGCTTCCGATGCATTCTTTCCATTTAGAGACAATGTGGATGTGCTGGCTAGCTTTGGAGTTAGCGCCATCATACAGCCAGGTGGATCAGTCAGAGACGAAGAATGCATCCAGGCCTGCGATGAGCATGGTATAGCAATGGTCTTTACCGGCCGCAGACACTTTAGGCACTAGTACTTTTCTATGTTAAACCGCCGTTGACACGGACTTCTCGAGTCTAGCGCGGCTACTGCTCACCCATCCAATAAGCCTGTCAATTTCGGTTGTACCCGAGGCACTTGGAATTGTTCGATTTTCGAGCACAGCGGAGTAGAAAAGAGCGATGAGTGGTGTCAGGTAAAACACGCCGGTGACGCGTGTGAAGTTCGGCTTGCAGTGCGGTTTAAATCTCACTTCGCAGGGGCTTTTGCGACCCCGG
>CAZOMM010000045.1:14327-16141 GCA_964581165.1 uncultured Coriobacteriaceae bacterium | reverse complement strand
CAGTCTACTAAGCCTCTATCGGTTAGCCTAAGTTCTGGCAGGCACGCAAGCGGGATCAGCGCCATGGTCATAAAAGGACTAGGCATTGTACAGCCGATCGACTCCCAAGCAACTTGCAGTTTATCCACCTTTGCACTCATTTCCACAGCATCCAAGTCATCCATAAGCCCAGCTATTGGAAGCTCCACTAGGCCTATTACTTTGCCATTGGATACTGCGACCATTCCTCCGCCGCATTGCACAAGAGTCTGGGCAGCTAAAGCCATATCTGCATCGTTGGAACCTACTACTAAAAGATTGTGAGCATCGTGTGCCACCGTGGATGCCATGGCTCCATTTTTAATCTGAAAACCTTTTACAAAACCATAGCCACGTTTGCCTGTGGCATGATGCCTCTCAAAAACCACGGCCTTCAACACGTCTTGGTCGGGATCAGATTCAATTGCTCCATTATTGGCTGCAAGCTTTACATGAACCTCGCGGGTGATGGTCTTGCCAGCAATAACCTCAATGGCCCTAAGCTCCACTTCGCTAGCCGAGGGGTCGGGTGAGGCAATCTTAAAATGAGACTCATCAATCTCGTATCCCACATTCATCGATTGAGTTGCCCAAGTGGGATACTCAAGTTTTTCCAGCTCAAACAGGGCCTTGCCATCTTTGGCGACTACTTCCCCGTCTATTATTGTCATTCGAACCTTGAAGTCTTTTAGATCCTCCAACAAAACCATATCTGCGCAGCGTCCAGGCGAGATAGAGCCTAGGTCGGCATCCATTCCAAAGCATTGCGCGGTGTTGATGCTTACCATCTGGATGGCAGAAATGGGATCGATTCCACATTCGACTGCTGTGGCAAGAATGTGATCTAGATGTCCGTACTCAACAATCGTATGAGGATGGGTGTCGTCCGAGATAAGACTAGCCATTCGGGTGTCTATCTTTTCGTTCAATATTGCGCTTGCGATTTCGGGCAGATCCTGCCAAGCCGATCCATATCTTAACTGGGCATACATGCCAAGACGCATCTTGGCAATGACATCTTCGGGGCGAGTAGATTCGTGGCAGCATCTCACTCCAGATGCAACAAAGGCGTTGAGACCCCGGTCGGTTTCGGGCATCGAATAGTGCCCGGTAACAGTTTTATCGGCTTTAAGAGTTGCTTCTATCTCGCCGTGGGGAAGATCGTCGCTTGCAAGAACTCCTACAAAGTTCATCATCTCGCCCAGACCTACGGTTTCGTCCCAGCTCATTGTTTGCTCAACTAGCTCAGCATCCATGTAAGAACCGGTGTCTTCAAAGCCTGGTACTGCTGGTACACAAGATGGAGTGGTAAGCGTGGTTTTAAGCGGAGCGCGCTTTGCATCGTCTAGCATCAGTCTTACACCATCCAGCCCCAGCACATTGCAAATCTCATGGGGGTCCATGTAAATGCCCACTGTGCCATGGGGGACTACGGCACGGGCATACTCTCCGGCACCCAGCATCGACGATTCAACATGTATGTGGCCGTCTAGAAAACCCGGAGCAAGATAGAGACCTTCGGCATCGATGACTTCTGTGTTATCGCCAATGCAATGAGAGGCATCGTTGCCAACATAGGCAATCCTTCCACAGGCTATGGCAACATCGGTGCCCTCGAGTATTTCAGCCGTATTTACGTTTACCAGCTTGGCGTTTTTGACAAGTTTGTCGGCGGCTTGTATGCCCTGCGCAACATTAACCAGCTCCTTGGTGCACTTATAAAGTGGCATTTTGCAAAAGGCTTTATCTAGCATTGGGTTCCTCTCTTTCTATGTTGTTACTGCAGTTGCTGCAAT
>CAZOMM010000045.1:8222-14227 GCA_964581165.1 uncultured Coriobacteriaceae bacterium | reverse complement strand
ATAAAGACAAATAAGGATCTCGAAAAACTACATGCTTAGGATAAAAGCAAATACCATCGTTAGGCTGGCCAGAACAGGAGAAGCCTCATGAAATTCACCTTGGATAAACCCGACGCAGTTAAAGAGGCGGCGGCAGCACAAAAGGGAATGAATGCATTTGGGGAAGTTGGCGTATTCATTCTTGTTTTTCTAACGGCTGTTTTTGCAGAAGGCATTTTAATGGTTCCAATATTTCTGGTGATAGCGTTTGGAAACCCCGAATTAATGGGGGATCTTTTGGGCGTGTCTTTTGTTGCCGAAGAAGAAAAGATGAGTTTTGAATGGTCGCTTTCTGATTTTGCGTCGGGAGGTCAAGAATCGCTTTCTATAACCTTAGTCGCACTATTCTCTACGCTTGCCATGATAGGAACTGTGATTCTTTTTTGTAAAGTGTTTCAGAAAAGAGACATGACAACGCTGGGCTTTGTGAGAAAGAGAGCCGGAAAAGAATATCTAGAGGGCTTGGTTCTAGGTTTTGTAATGTTTTCTGTAGCAGTATTGATTTGCATCCTTACAGGCTCCTTGAGTTTTGACGGGTTATCGGAAAACTTTGCACTAGGAATTCTTCTGCTGTTCATCGTTGGTTTTTTGATTCAAGGAATGGCAGAAGAAGTGATGATGCGGGGATATTTTCTAGTTTCTTTTGCGAGGTGCCATTCAATATGGGCGGCCGTTATTGCAAATTCTGTTTTGTTTACCATGCTGCATCTGTTCAATAGCGGCATAAGCCTTTTGGCAATTATCAATCTTACTTTGTATGGGGTCTTTGCATCCATCTACTTTGTGAAAAGCGGAAACATTTGGGGAGTTGGAGCTCTTCATTTCATGTGGAATCTGGTGCAGGGCAATTTCTATGGAATTCAGGTAAGCGGAACCGAAGTGGCCTGCTCTGTGTTCTCTAGCACTCTCACGGAAGGTAGGGAGATTATAAACGGCGGAGCATTTGGATTAGAGGGAGGTCTAGCAGTGACGATTGTCTTGTTGCTGGGGATTCTCTTTGTGTATTGGAGATATCAGGCCGTCGAGAAGAACTGAGGAAGCCGGGCGAGCTGCGTGACGAGCTGCCTGCGTGACGAGCTGCGTGTTTTAAGGAAGGCCGGATGCGCTAGGGTGCCGGGTGCACTAGGGTGGCGGGTGCGCTAGGGTGCCGGGTGCGCTGACGTGCCGATGCACCGGCACCGGTGCATCTGGGGATGTCGGATTCCTAGGCCTTATCTTTCACGTTCGAACGATAGAGATTTTTATCTGCGTCATCGTTGGGATATCATTGCAATGCTTAGACTACCTGAGATGATGCATGTAGATTTAGCACGGGTCGGGTCTACAAAAACAGCGAATGAATTGTGACAACAGAGTAAAGCAGAGTAAAGGCTAGGCAAGTTCGCTAGGCCGCGTCATTGTAAGAAATTAGGAAGCTGGAGGAATGAGATGTCTGGACATTCCAAATGGGCAACAACAAAACATCGCAAGGCGGCTCAAGATGCCAAGCGTTCTGCGTTGTTCTCCAAGCTCTCACGTAACATCACTGTTGCGGCTAAGGAGGGCGGGGATCCAAATCCCGATAACAATGCTGCGTTGGCCGCCGCTATCAACAAGGCCAAGGGCTACTCCCTCCCCAAAGACAAGATCAAATCAGCAATAGACAAGGCTTTTGGATCTGGCAGTGATGCTGCCAACTTCGAAAATATTGTCTATGAAGGTTATGGACCTTGCGGAATTGCAATCTACTGCGAGGCCCTAACCGATAATCGCAATCGAACTGCGGCTGATGTTAGGTCGGCTTTCTCGCATTCTGGCGGGAATCTAGGAACCAGTGGTTCGGTTGCGTTTCAGTTTGAACGAAAAGGGCAGCTCATCATTGAAAAATCTCAGTGCGAGGACGAAGACGAGTTTATGATGGCTGTGGCCGAAGCAGGCGGCGATGATTACGAGGATGGCGGCGACGAGTGGGTTGTCTACACTGAGTTCACAACTCTCAACGACGTTAAAACCGCAATGGAAAATGCTGGCATTGAGGTTAAGGGTGCCGAGCCTACGATGATCCCAAGCAATCCTACTCAAGTTACCGTTGCCGAGGCTCGCAAAGTCATGCGTTTGGTGGACAAGCTCGAGGATCTTGAGGATCTGCAAAACGTATACCATACAATGGATATCACTGACGAGATTGCTGAGGCTCTTGACGAAGACTAAAGGCTATTAAACACCCAGAGTTTTTAAAGACTAGCTTTCTGCTCGTGCAGGTCAAGCTAGTCTTTTTTAGCTGCTAAAGTGATATTTGAGAAACTCGGATATTCGGGGAGCTCGAATATTCGGGGAGCTCGGCAGTTAGGAGTTGTATGCCGCAGTCGACAGCTAATCCGATAGTGATATTGGGAATAGATCCCGGTTTGGCTAATACAGGCTGGGGAGTTATAGAAACCATAGGTTCAAAGAGTTTTTGTCTAGCTTATGGCTGCATCTCGACTTCTGCCGAAGACTCAATAGATCACAGACTTAAAACAATTTATGACGGCATTGCTGAGGCAATTACTCGCTACAAACCTACCGAGCTTGGAATAGAGTCGATTTTTTTTAGCGCAAACGCCAAGAGTGCCATTGCTACTGGGCAGGCTAGAGGTGCTGCTTTGGTTGCTGTTGGGAATGCAGGACTTAAAGTTGGCGAGTATACGCCCCTGCAGATAAAAAGAACAATTGTTGGTAATGGGCTTGCAGACAAGAGACAGATCCAATATATGGTGAGAAGTATTTTGCGCCTAGACCACGATCCAAAGCCAGACCATGCAGCCGATGCCCTTGGCGCGGCAATTTGCCATTCTAGATTAATGGGAGTAGCTTCCTTGGAGAAAAGAATTCGCGAAAGCCTAAATGCAGACAATAAAAACTCACAAGCTAATCGCATTAAGTATGGAGGGAGAATATGATCTCCTATCTAAATGGAGTTATTGCTTCGAAAAGCGTGGATTCGGCTGTGATTGAGGTCGCAGGAGTCGGCTACGAATTGCTTATGCCTGCTGGTTCTTTAGAAGCATTAGGTTCCGTGGGTGAGCAAGTCAAGGTTTTAGTGTCCATGCAGATTAGAGAAGACTCTATTAGCTTGTTTGGATTTGTTACTCAAGAAGAGCGCTTTGCCTTTGAGAAGCTAAAGACCGTCTCTGGCGTGGGACCAAAGGTGGCTTTAAGCGCTGTATCTACCTTGGGAGCTTCGGCACTAATGTCTGCGGTTGCCAACGAAGATAATGCTGCGATTTCAAAAGTTCCTGGAATTGGAAAAAAGACCGCGCAGCGCATAGTAATAGATTTAAAAGGGGTATTTGACTCCATGGTATCTGCTGCAAGTTTTGTCGAAGAACAGCAGCCAACAGATGTTTCCAGTAATCAGGCAGAGTGCACTGCGGCATTATTGTCTATGGGCTTTACTGGCGAAGAGGCTGCCTTGGCTCTTGGGGGCTACACTGGCGATGATGATGTGCAAAAAATGCTCAGATATGCACTTAAGCGCCTCGGCAGTTAGCGGTGGTACTGGCGAGTTCTGCAGGGTGAGGCCTACAGCAGTGTTGGCGGGTTCCACCGCGCAGTGGTCGCTTTGCAGTGGGCAACTTTTACTATGAGTGAGCAGCTTTTAAAAAGCAGGAGATGGCACTTGATAGATAAAGCAGGAGAGGGCACCTGATGGCCGATAATTCAACAGTATGGGAGGCAGGCAAGGCTGGCAACATCAGCACTACTTTGGCTGCTCGAACAGTTGATCCTAGCCTGCACGAAGAGGACATAGGGATCGACAGATCTCTTAGGCCCAAGAGGCTCAACGAGTATATTGGACAAGCTCGTGTTAAAGAAAACCTTCGCGTGCTTATCGAAGCCTCTCTTCGACGTGGAGAAACGATGGATCATCTGCTGTTTTCTGGCCCTCCGGGGTTGGGTAAAACTACGCTTGCAGGTGTGGTTGCAAACGAGATGGGAGTTTCAATTCGTTCCACCTCGGGTCCCGCCATCGATCGTCCGGGCGATTTGGCCTCGATACTCACTAATTTGGAGGCTGGAGAGGTCCTCTTTATCGATGAGATTCATCGGCTAAATCATGCTGTAGAAGAAATTCTCTATCCGGCTATGGAGGACTACTTTATCGACATAGTTATAGGCAAGGGACCAGGTGCCAGTTCTATTCATCTTGATATAGCTCCCTTTACTCTTATTGGTGCAACTACTCGCACCGGCCTTTTAACTGGACCCTTACGCGATAGATTTGGTATGGATTTTAGGCTTGACTATTACACGGTCGATGAGCTAGCAGACATTGTTACTCGCTCGGCAGGCAAGCTAAATGTGGATATAGATCGCGACGGGGCATTAGAGATTGCTAGTCGCAGCAGAGGAACTCCAAGGCTTGCTAATCGACTGCTCAAAAGAGTTCGCGATTTTGCAGAAGTTAGGGCTCAAGGTGTTATCACAAGTGATATCGCAGCACAGGCAATGTCTTTTTTTGAGGTTGACGAACTTGGCCTTGATGTTATGGACAACAAGATCCTAGAGCTTCTAGCCAAAACTTTTTCTGGTAAGCCTGTTGGGCTTAATACTTTAGCTTCGGCATTGGGAGAAGATGCCGGCACCATCGAAGATGTATACGAGCCATTTTTGCTACAGTTAGGCCTCATCAACAGGACTCCAAAAGGCAGGATGGCCACTAAGCGAGCCTTTGATCATCTGGGCATTTGCTATCCTGACAGCTAATGAGATGTTAAGGCATCCTAAAGGCTCTGAGGCTATAGTCGCGCTATCGAAGATTCCGGAGGCATGAGCAGAAGGAGCAAGCAGAAGACGTGGATAGATGGCGCGAGTAACCAGGCAGTGATTTTTGGCTAATAATCGGTGGTAATGCATGCTTAAAAACGACTACATTCTTCAAATGATTCTTCAGATTGGCACTCTAATTCGAAAGGTAATTGGACTGCCCGAGATTGAGCGCAAAGACAGTCTCGATGACATCGAAGAGGCCGTGGGCGAGGCTGTTAATATCGACCATAAACTGCTTTTTTCTCTCGATCCAGACTCCATGGCTAGCCTGCTTAGCGTGGGCGACGTAGACGAAAAACTCGCCAGATTTGTTTCCCATGCAATTTTGCTGGAATCCAGAATTCTCGAAGCCGAAGGCGAGATATCGATGGCTCAAATTAGGGCTGATCAGGCCAAGGCCATTGCCGATGCTTTTGGCTGTGAACTCCCGGGCGATAACACCCCCGTAGAGGCTATAGCTAATACCCTGTCCACGACGGATGGAGATAATTTAGATTCTTCAGCCAACACGGATTCTTCAGCCAGCACGGACATTTCAGCCAACACGGACACCGAATCCGAAGGGGCGGATGCGGATTTGCCCGACCAAGTATCAAAAACAGACGGCACGGGTTCTATGGCCAAAGAAAGAGAGGATTTGCAGCGCCGATATGCTGGCAGTGGAATTTCTCTTGATAGTTTAAAAATGGATCTGTAGACATGATGCAAAGCTGTGTAAATATAGGGGAGGCTGCAGGAGGGGCTTTAGGAGAGACTGAACCCTTGGTCGAGTCCTTCTCCCAAACACTTTTTGAATTATTACTATGTTGCGCCAGCGTTTTACCTCGGAAACAGGAAGGCTGTTAAATGGATCCGCTGCTTGTCTTCGGAATCATCATATTAATTGTCGTAGTGGTGCTTGTTGCTGCGTTTGTCTTAAAAAGAGTCAAGATGGCAAGAGATCCTGAGTATGCAGCAAGGGTAAATAGGCGTAAAGCTGCGCGAGAGCTAGAGCGCCAGCAGCGCAGGATGGAAAAAGCTCAGCTCAGAATTAAAAGAGCCAAGTACGAAGAAGCGATTGCACCTGCAAAAAGCGAACTTCTAAAAGCAAGGCAGGACTATACCGCTAGGATCGATAGGCTCGAGAACGAACTTCAAAAGCTGATTAGAGAGCACGATAAGGCAATACGAGACCA
>CAZOMM010000045.1:5220-8122 GCA_964581165.1 uncultured Coriobacteriaceae bacterium | reverse complement strand
CTATTTGTATATGGAATGGCAATTGAGCGCGGGGGAGAACGTATAAATATATGTATTCCTGTGGATACAAAATCGATAGACATGATCCATAGTTTTATTCAGCAGCTAAACCAAACAGCCCAGGCGGCTGAGGATACCGAGCGTAGGCGAGCACAAGAACTTGATGATGCTTATAGCCAGCTGGAGGCCATAAAAGCAGACACCTCTCAAATGGATAAGAAAAGAGCTGTTATAGAGCGCGAAAGCAAGGATCGTTCGGGTATAGAAATCGCACAACGCAAACTTGCCGAAGCCGAGGAGAAAGCTCAGCAAGAATTCAACTATCACCCCGGTTAAAGGCCTAATGAGTTGGAATCTTTGAGCTTGCTACAAGCAAACCGCAAGCGAGCCGCAAGCCAAGTCTCGGATTTTATTGTTTAGTGGCCCTAAGGTTTCTGAATATATAGGATTTTGTTGTGCTAGAATCGTTCGGGTCTAGAAGCGAGTTCCTATCTGTATCCCCAGATTCGGGGACTAACTAGCTCGTAGAGCAGAAAGAAAGGCAAGAGATGGCAAGAGGCAGGGTTAAGTGGTTCAATCCGGACAAAGGTTACGGCTTCATTTCTCGTGAGGACGGAGACGATTTGTTCGTTCATTACTCAGAGATCCAATGCGAGGGATTTAAGACCCTTGATGAGGATGCTGAGGTGGAGTTTGAAATCACAACCGGTCAGAATGGCAAGCTCCAAGCTAGCAAGGTGAGGAAGCTTTAAATAGCTGGGCTGTGCTAAAAATGACTGTTCCTCAATAAGCTTGAGGATCCGGGTCGACTTGGTGTAAGTGCCTGGTCGGCCCTTGCCTTTACAGGAGCATGTAACTTAGATAAATGACTGTTGGGCTGAACGCCCGCTAAGTTTTCTTTTACAAATAGTGGAGATGGGACAGCAATTGAAGATAGTTCTACATGCATGCTGTGGCCCTTGCTCTACAGTTCCCCTTAGGGACTACCTATCCCAAAACAAGCAAATTTGCATCTTCTTTGCTAATTCGAATATCCATCCACAATCGGAATATCTTCGTAGGCGAGACACAATCGCTGCTTATGCAAAAACCCTAGGGGTGGACTTTGTTGAAGGAGCTTATAGCGTCAATCGCTGGATGGACACAATTGGAGATTGCAAAGAGTTTGGTCCTTCAAGGTGCACACTTTGCTATAGGATGCGCTTTACAGAGACAGCAGAATTTGCCAAATCGTATGGTGCCGATGCCATTGCGACCTCGCTAACTATTAGTCCTTATCAATACACGGACTTAATTAACTCAGAGCTTGCCCGTGCGGCAGATAATCACGGGCTTACTGCACTTAAAGCTGATTACCGCGAGCAATACAAACAGTCTGTGGAGATGTCGCGCGAAGCTGGAATGTATAGACAAAACTACTGCGGTTGCATTTATTCGTTGGTAGAGGCTCAGGAACAAAGAGCGGCTGCGCGAAAAGCTAGAAAGGCAGCAAAGGCTGCTGCGAAGACTGAAAAGGGTGCTGCAGGGGCTGAAAGAGTTGCGAAGGTTGCAAATACTTTAGACGTGAAAACCGCCAACATTTCAGCTAAGGAAGTTGCTGTCGCTTCTGCCAATGAAATCAAGGAAACCGCCAACATTTCAGTCAAGGAACAGGCTAATACTTCAGCCAAGGAACAGGTCAATGCTAACTGACGATTTTGACTACGAGCTTCCCGAGGAGCTTATCGCACAAGCCCCAATGGAGCCTAGGGATGCATGCAGGCTTATGGTGCTGGGGCGCAAAGATGGCTCGATTGAAAACCGAATATTCTCGGACATTGTTGAGTATTTAAGGCCTGGAGATCTTTTAGTTCTTAACGAAACTAGGGTGTTGCCAGCTAGGCTTATAGGGCGCAAGGCTAACAGCGGTGGTGTAGCCGAGATTCTTTTGCTCAAGCAAATACGTCCTGATTTTGGGGATGGAAGCGCTGAGTGGGAGGGGCTGGTGAGGCCAGGAAAACGTCTTAAGCCCGGAGCTGTCGTGGAATTTTATGCTGCTGACAAGGACGAGGCCGCTGCTGGCAAGGACGAGCCTAGAGACAACGATAATTCTGTCAACAACTGCGGGCTTGTCGGCAACGATGATGCTGTCAGCAACGATGATGCTGCCGGCAAAGGCGAGCCCACAGGCAACGATAATTCTGCCAGCCTCCCTACTCCTGTAATGATTGCTGAGATCGCAGACTGGCTAGACAGCGGGGCACGTGGCGCAAGAAAAATCATCATAAAAAGCACCAACAAAAACACCTTAGACGAAGCAATTCATTTAATAGGACGAGCACCACTACCTCCATACATACATGCATATAGAGGAGACCCCGAGCTCTACCAAACCGTCTATTCCAAGAGGGAGAGTTCTGCGGCTGCTCCAACCGCAGGCTTGCACTTTACAGAGAAACTGCTCAACAATCTCAGACAAATGGGTGTGAATATAGCCACGGTTGAGCTTGAGATTGGCATGGATACATTTAGGGCTGTCACCAGCAAGCATGCCGAGGATCACCAGATGCATTCTGAGGTCTTTTATGTTTCGCAGGAGACAATCGATGCAATTGAGCGTACTCATCGATCTGGTAATCGTGTAATTGCTGTAGGCACAACTACAATGCGTTCACTTGAAAGTGCGTGGGATCCAGACACTGGAAAACTTACTGCAAGAAACGGGGAGTCTACCTCGCTATTTATCTTGCCGGGATACGAGTTTCATGCAGCAGATGCTCTGATAAGCAACTTTCATGTGCCGCGCTCAACATTAATGATGCTTGTAAGCGCTTTTGCAGGAAGAGAAAATATTTTGAATGCGTATGCCGAGGCAGTTAAGCTGCGATACCGCATGCTGTCGTTTGGCGATGCAATGCTAATA
>CAZOMM010000045.1:0-5120 GCA_964581165.1 uncultured Coriobacteriaceae bacterium | reverse complement strand
TTTAGCTGTCGTTTAGCTGTCGTTTAGCTGTCGCCAAGGCCGCCAAGGTCGTCAGAGTCACCAGGGGATATACATGCCATTTGAGTTTGAGCTAATTACCACAGATAGGGGGTCTGAAAAAAGGCCCTTCCAGGCAAGGCGAGCTCGCTTTTCTACTCCGCATGGAAATATCGAGACACCTTGCTTTATGCCGGTAGGAACCAAGGCTACAGTCAAAGGCATTACGGTTGACGAACTACACGAGCTGCAAGCTCAAGTCATTCTGTCGAATACCTATCATCTTTATTTACGTCCTGGTTCCCAACTCATTAGTCACGCTGGGGGTCTGCATAAATTTATGAATTGGGACAGGCCTATACTTACCGATTCTGGTGGGTTTCAGGTTTTCTCACTTCAAGACACACTTAAGCTCGACAAGGATGGACTTTCGTTTAGATCGATAATTGATGGCTCCAAGCATCGCTGGACTCCCGCTTCTAATATGGAGATTCAACACAATCTTGGGGCGGACATCATCATGCAGCTCGATCAATGTGCCTCGATAGACCTCGATCGCGATGAGGTAGCAGCAGCAATGGAGTTATCTGCAAGATGGGCCGAGATGTGTGTTCAGGCCCACCTTGAGCACTTGGAGACCCAAGCCCTGTTTCCAATTGTGCAAGGAGGCTTGCATCTTGATTTACGCCTTGAATCGGCGCAAAGATTATTGGAGCTGGAATCGGAGTACGGCAGACATCCAGGTTTTGGTATTGGAGGCTATTCTGTAGGAGAGCCTCACGAAGTTATGTTCGAAACGCTTCCCAAGGTTACTTCTGCTCTTCCTGCGGATCGACCTAGATATTTGATGGGGGTTGGCAATCCAACAACGCTGATTAGGGCTATTGGGATGGGTGTAGATCTGTTCGACTGCGTGCTTCCAACTAGAACAGGTCGTATGGGCACAGCTTTTTCTAGCGAAGGCAGATTAAATCTTCGCAATGCTAGATTTGGCACCGACTTTACTCCGCTCGATTCGCAGTGCAGCTGCAAGGTGTGTCGCGGATATTCTCGGGCCTATTTGCATCATTTGATTAAAGCCAAAGAGATGCTGGGGTCGATCCTGCTTACCTACCACAATCTCTTCTATCTAATAGACCTAATGAGCAAGGCAAGACTCGCCATAGAAGCAGGCGATTACACGGAGTTTTTAGATTCTTGGATGGCTTCCCCCGCCGCCAACGACTATTAGGGTTTTATCGCCAGTCGACACTGTGGTCACATCATCGATTGCGGTTACGTGTAGTTGCGCGGTTGCAGGGGTTGTAGTTGCTTTGCCGGTTGCTTTGCCGGTCGCGGTCGTAATCTGATGGATTTTGAATGCCTGTCGAGCAATCGGCTATACTATCCGATTGCTTGTCATTTTTGCGCCTAAGGTGCTGAGATAGCAGAACAGGAATGGTTGAGATGGATATTATCCGTGCGATAGAGCAGCAACAGATGCGTGAAGATCTGCCTACAGTGCAGGTTGGAGATAATGTTAAGGTTCATTACAGGATCACCGAGGGCAACCGCGAAAGGATCCAGGTTTTCCAGGGCGATGTTATTCGCATGTCTGGTGGTATGAGTCGTGAGACCTTCACTGTTAGAAAGATCTCCTTTTCTGTAGGCGTTGAGAGAACTTTTCCACTGCATTCACCCAAGATCGATAAGATCGAGGTTATGCGCCATGGTCGTGTTCGCCGCGCCAAGCTCTACTATCTGCGTGACAGGGTTGGTAAGGCCACCCGTCTTCGCGAAAAGGGATTCTAAATTTTGTAGGATTCCAAATTTGGGGATTCGCTCCGACGATCCCGATGATCTTCCCAATTGTTGTTTGAATTATCTTGCGACCCAGGCTCTGTGCGGTGAGGCTGGGTCGTTTGATTTTCTCTATGTTAAGTCCAGCGCGTATTGCGCGCAGCTATCCAGTGATGGTATCAATTCTGGTTTAACATAGAGCTGATTTTTTGACCGATCTAGTTGGCCAATCTAGGCATAGGGGCTAGCAATGGCGCACACCAAAAACGTTCGAGAGATTGTAGACCGGCTAAAGATAGCTGATCGCAAGGAGTTAGAGAGGCTCGAACTAGAGTATGCTGATGATCCTAGAGCCGGTCTTAAGCGGGCTTTTGCAGCTGCTCACAAAAGACTCGATTTCCAAGAAGCCGAGCATAGTCGTGTCGAAGAAATGTACTCAATTATGCGCGAATCCAAAGAAGGGACGGTTATAGCTGGGGTCGATGAGGTGGGCAGAGGGGCTGTTGCTGGCCCTCTTACTGTGGCTGCTGTGGTTCTTCCAAATAAACCGATCATAGAGGGTCTTAATGATTCCAAAAAACTAAGTGCTGCCAAGCGCGAAGAGCTGGATGTAGAGATTCGTTCTAGGGCCATTGCCATAGGAATTTCAAATATTGAGCCAGCCCAGATCGACCTTTTGGGGATGTCTACAAGCATACGTAAGGCTATGTCCGATGCCATCGACGCTCTTGGGATTGATGTGGATCTCGTCTTGATCGATGGAAATCCTGTTCATGTTCACCCAAATGAGCAGTGCATCGTTAAGGGCGATTCCAAGGTAGCTTGCATTGCTGCTGCTTCTATCGTGGCTAAAGTTTCTAGAGATTCACTAATGATCAAGGCAGATGCTAGCTATCCAGGCTATGACTTTGCTTCTAACAAAGGCTATGCTTCTGCCGAGCATGTCGATGCGATCAAGCGTCATGGACTCAGTGACTTTCATCGCCAAACTTTTTGCACTAGTTTTCTTCAGGAATCGTTGTTCTAAGACTTAAAGCGAATTCTCAGCGCTTCTCTCAGCGCTTCTCCAAGTAATCACGCCAGAACGCTGTGCTTGTGAGCTCTTCTTTTGCAGCACGCCATTCGGCTGCCACCTGCGCACCGCGTTTTTTATGATCTTGCTTGATGTGCTTCCAACGCTTTTTGATTGTGCGATATCTATCACGATCCATTGTGCGTACGATGCCATTTTCGGCTGTGCGATCAAGTGCAACAAGTGTTGTGCAGGCAACTGTTGCAAGCGAAGGTTTTGCACAGCCACTTACACAGATAGCGGCAGGTTTAGATCGGAGGAGAGAATCGGGAAGAAAATGTCGGTCGTAGGGTAGTGTTCGCCAAAGCCCTAGCAGCCTAGACGAGACCCAATCGGGGCTGATAACCTCTTCATCGATAGGAAGCTCCGCCACTAATCGCTGGTCGAGTTCTGCAACTGGCACTAGGCGCTCATTTTTAGCAGCCTTCTCTTTCATAATCTCTTCACCGTTTGCCTGCTTTAGATATGCAGGGCCACGCAGATAGTCTTCCCAGCCGTCAAGCAAAAGCTCAACCGCTCCGTAATTCATCATGCGGAGGTATAGTCGCAGCTTGCGTTCGGTGCGAGCAAGAAAGAGCCGCTCGTTTACCACGCCATCAACAGCACTCATGATAAGGAAATTGCGCACGTAGTGATAACAGTCTACCGAAGGGCGAAAGCGATCGTTAAAGCCCTCGTGCCACACGCACACACCGTTCATCGACATGATTGTAGGTTGGTTTCGTAAGCCAAACTCGACATCGTCACAGCGAACGAATAGCGGCAATGGTAGTCCGCGTTGGCGAACTACCGCAAGCGGAATACAGCAGAGCCACCAGGCTCCATAAGCATTGTTTACCTCCACATTTTCGGTTTCACTGCGCACAAGGTCGCGCACCCTGTCTACATGGAGGTCGGGTTTAATTTTTTGATACACGCCCGTTTTGTTGACATAAGCTACATCCTCAAACAGAACGGTCGGCTCCTCCATCTTTAGCATTGCCCCTTCGACAAAGGCATCGGCATAGGTGTCGCGTGCTAGTGAGAGTAGTGCAAAGATGCGCTTGAAGCTTTCTGGCGACATCTTAACGTCGTCGTCCATCAGAAGCACATGTGTTAGTTCTGTCGGATAATCCAAAGCTTCCAGCATGCCGCGTGCAAAGCCGCCCGATCCGCCTACATTTGCATTTGGAATTATGGTGATGCCTGGGCATGAGAGCGCCTCTACATCGAGCGTGCGCCCATTGTCAACAACAAACATGCGAAAATGGGAAGCAAGCGCGTCGTTTGAAGCCAGCACCTCTTGTTTAATCGCCTGAATATTGGCCTCGATGTAGGCCTCTTTTCGAAATGTTGTAGTACACACTGCCAGTTCAACATGACGGATATGCTCGTCGGGAACTATGGCATAAAACGATGCATGCAATAATCGACATGAACCATTGGTATCAAGAAAAAAACCAAGCAGGGCTGCATCGGAGCTAGGAACGGGAACATCCACGATGCCATCATCATTGGGCGTGCAGAGTTGCGGCTGTGCCAAAAGGCTCACAGATCCTTTGTCGGCAACTGAATGCCATCCAATAAATACCTCATCGCTGCTTTCCAGTTTGATTTGGAGTCTGATATCTTGCACACATGTATATTGATGCCATTTACGCAGTGATAGAGCATTAAAGTACGTCAGAAAATCGACTGTGCCCGAAAACCTTAGCGCACCGATTTCATCTAGAGACCATGTCCCGTCTGTGCGAAAACACAAAGAAAGAGTGTCCTCATCAAATGGCACATTAAGGACGATGTTACTCAAGACAAAATTCTGCATAGCCAAAACCTTTCTCGCGGTCAGTCATGTCGAACAATCTGCCCCTCCTGTTGGTGTAGGTCCACCTTTTTAATCTCATGCCTTTCCGAATGATAATACCAATCTTTTTTAGGCAGCCTTCCTCCTAGATCGTAGGATAGTGCTTGTCATACGACGGCGGGCATCGGTAGACAAATTTAGCGCGCTAGTCTGAGGCTAATCTGAGCTGGGCCACTTTGCTTCGAGGCTCAAGATTTTGCGCCTGTGAGCTGCGCGTTTGGATTTGGTTTGGATTTAGTTTAGGTTTGAGTTCTGTAGTTAGTCTTGTATTGGGTAAGCGTTTTTGCCGGTGGAGGGCTAAATTCACCTTGGAAAGCTACCTGCGTTTGTTTAGAAGTTTGCGTCATCCTCTTATATGCGAAGTGTTTGCTTAGATGGGAGGCAATGATGTCAAACAATAGCCATGAGCATCAAGTTGAGCAACAGCAA
>CAZOMM010000044.1:6736-16612 GCA_964581165.1 uncultured Coriobacteriaceae bacterium | reverse complement strand
AATCGCTGTATTACACGCCCTTGCAAGTCTTTTTCTATAGAAACCACTATATGTTGTGTATTGGTTTGAACGAGGCACAAAAATTCCTATTGATTTGTATTTTATAAGGGTAATTGCTGTATTACGTGATTACACGTCTCCATAAGCCTTATTCTCTAAAAAACACCATATATTGTGTATTGACAAAATCAAAACACAAGAACACGTATTACTTTGTAATATTTTGGTTGCCCTCTTTCTAATTTACTTACAATCTGTATGCAGAGTTAGGGTAATCAAAATGGCAATCAAAATTAGTAATGTATTTGATTCGAAGTAAGGACTGATGGCATGCAGCTAAACTTGACCACGGGATACGCTATTCGCATGGTGGTCTGCCTCGCAAGTAGCGAGGAGCGAATTGTGCCCTCGAAAACAATAAGCGAAGAGACCCAAATCTCGCAAAAGTATCTTATTCGCATTGGCGGAAAGCTCAAGTCGGGACAAATTGTGGATTCAACTTTTGGGGCAAAGGGCGGCTTCTTTCTCATGCGGCCTGCAGGCGAGATCTCCCTCTACGATGTGGTTTCCCTTATGGAAAACACCATAAAGATCCACCCGTGTCTTGAGTTAGAGCACTTTGACGACAAATCGTACGAAAGCCAAAGCTCGGTGTATCGCAGCTTTGCAGTTATGCAGAGGTTTTGGGAAAATTTCCTTAACAACGTTACCATCGCCGACCTTCTAGAAGACATTGAAGATACAGACTTAATAGACCGTATCGTGGTCAGGGATGTGTCAGAGCATCCCAACGAGATGCTCTACGAGACGGTTAGCTAGCAAAAACGGTGGCCAACAAAGGTGATTAGCTGGCGAGGGCTGTTAGCTATTAACCAGTGAATAGAACGAACTAGTAAAAGCAGTTAAGTAGTGGAGAAAACAAAACAACAAGGCAATAAATTAGCAAAAGCTATTAGCTGGCAAGAGGAGTGATTTTACATGGACAACCTTAGTGAGTATCTAAAAAATATGCAGTTTAAGAGACGCACCATGGGTGGCTTGGACGAAGAAGACGTACTTTTTCACATAAAGGAGATACGCGATCTTGCACAAGCAGAGCTCGACGATCGTAATACTCAGATTCTAGAGATCAAAGAGCAGTTAAAAGATGCTCAGGAGCAGGTTGGTCGTTATCAGAGTTCTTACCAAGAAGTAAAAACTCAGCTCGACGATGTTCAGGAACAGCTTAGTCAATACCAAAGCTCCTATCAGGCTGTTAAAGATTCAAACTCCAAGCTCGATGAGCGCAACAGGCAGCTTGGCGAGGAATCTGAGCGATATCAAGAAGCCAAAGAACAAGCAGAGCAGGCAAAGCTGCGTTACGACAAAAAGTACGAAGAGCTTTTGGCTGCAATGAAGGTATTTCATGAGCTGGAGCACAATACCGAGCAAAAGGTTAGAAAAGAAGTTAGAGAATCTCTAAAAGACGAAGAAGAGCGTGCCCGTGCTGCGATGCATGCGCGTATCGAAGAAGAGCGCAAGACAGCAGGAGCAGAAATTGAGCGCCTTAACGCTGAGATTGCAACTCTGCGAGAAGAGAGTAAGAAGTTCTCTGAGTCTTTGCGTGTAAGACGCGAGCAACTAAGCAGACAGCTTAGCTGGATCGATCAGCAGCTAGATCAAGAAGGAAACTCGCTCTTTGAGGATGATTCTTTTTCTGATCCGCTACCTTCAAAAACCGAGACCGAAGTAGACGACTATATCTTCCAAGGGAGCCATGCGCCGCGTTCTAGCAACATCTTCTAGTGATTCGAGTGATGCAGATCCCATTGAGTTGCGATTGCAGGTAGTTCGCAAGCGACAAGCGCTTAAAGCGCTTGCCTTGTCGCTTGTGGCTACTGCTGTTGTTGTGTATCTGCTTTTTGGCGTGGTGTTTGCCCTAGCTGTGGTTAGTGGATCTTCGATGTCTCCTGCTCTTGAAAATGGAGATGTGGGTTTGTTTCAGCGTGCCGGTGCGACGTATCAGCTCGGAGATATTGTTTTGGTGCGTGTTGATGACACCAAGCAGGTAAAGCGCATCGTGGCGCTGCCGGGGCAAACAGTTGATATTGATAGCGAGACTGGAACACTGCTCATAGACGGCGAAGAGTTTTTAGAACCCTACATATACGAAGAAACCTATGCAAAGCGGGCTGTAAGTTATCCGCTTACTCTTGGCGAAGATGAGTACTTTGTATTGGGTGACAACCGAGGCAACTCCCGAGATAGCAGAAATTACGGAGCGATAAGCGCTGACCAGTTACAAGGACGCCTTTTGTTTGTTGCATTTAGGTGGGAGGGTTAGTTGGGGATGTATCTCTGCTTGGGGCACATCTTCATTTGGTCGCATTTCCGTTTTAGTTGTCTTCGCGTTTTGGATACATTTCTGTTTGAGGTATATGTTCGTTTGAGGCACATTCCAGTTTGACGTATCTCCGTTTTTCTTATTCCTATCAAAAATTTAAAGCTTTCTGACTTGCTTATGGTGTTGATGTTGGTGTTGATGGGCATGGTAAGCAAGAAAGAGATTTTTGTAAGGAAAATAGAAACATAACCGGTATGGTTATCATTAAAAATTGTGAATTAGCTTATTTCGTTACCTAAAAACACTGGGTGATTACATTTTTGAGTAGCTTGCTCCCAAATTGGGCAACTTGCTAGTTGATTACAATCTTGGGTAGCTTGCTTACAAATTGGAACAGCTTGCTTGCGCACAAATTGAGACGGCTTGCTTGTGTACAAATTGGGCAACTTTCTCGCGGATTGGGACAGCTTGCTCACAAATTAGAAAGTAGCCACAAATTGGCGATGCATCACCATGTGTGACAACGGAAAGACTTTCACCATATGTGATAATGGGAACCTAACTGGTAGAGTTTGTGATATCGTTATGACTTCCGTTTTTTGGAAGGCGCTGTATCCATAGCACTTGGTGCCTAGGCGAGTGCTGCTCTAATGAGAGTGCTGCTCTAATGAAACGCACATATGCGTACAGCGGCATTATATAAATGTGCGTCTATGTAAATGTGCGCCCAAAAATGTGCGTCTGGGCCTGTGATCGTACGTGCAGCAGGGTTCTATGCAGACCTGTGCTCATGCGTGCGATGGCTCTATGAATCGTGGCGATATGTACAGTGTCCCTATGCCACTTTCCTGAAAAACAAGAAATAAATATTAGAAATTAAAACCTAACCGGTTAGGTTTATGTTAAGCTACTCGCTAACTTTTTGGGAAGGAGGTGACTACATCCCAGTCGGGACAAGAAGCTTCAGCTCAAACGAGGCAGCTTGTTTCAAGCCAGAACCTAGTTTTGCTGTTTACTCCTTTGCAGATGTGTGGGCAAGTGCGTAGCGGTTTTATCAAGGAGTGTGTTTATCAAGGAGTGTGGCTGGGTGTGTAGTGGTCTTGTACAACACTTATCGATAACGGGCTTTCTGTCTGATACCTACCTATTCGATGACGCTTTATTCGACGTTGGTACATTGCTCGGTGACGGTGCTTTATTCGGCGTTGGGTATCGCGGCTATTCGATGGTTCATTTGTCGGTAATGCTGCATTGCTAGAGGGTGCTTTGTTTGGCAAGGAAGCGATTGTCTCGGAGCAGATTGATTCGCCTCCAAATTGTAGTGTCTTAACGTTGGCAAAAAGGAGTACTGTCGTATAAGCCAACAAAGACTACATAGGCGAGGCAGGCTTGAGACCAATTTCGCTACATTCAGTCAACGCCTTTTAGATGGTGTTTTTTTAGGTGGCCTCGTCGGATTAACGACTTTGTATTTGTTTCTAATTTTGCACTTTTTGACTATCTAAGCGTGCGTTTATACAGCAAGATCAATTTGACTATGAGCTATTACGGCTGGTTTTAGCGTGTGTTTTAGTGTGTGTTTTTCAGAAAACCTTTTTAGCGAGGACATCTTTTGTGCGAATAAATGGCTTCAAGACGTGTTAAGCGCGTAGCTAAGCTGCGCTAGGAATTAGTGACGCAGGAAATGATGAAAGGAGATGGTGTAGCAATGCGTCACTTGCATGTTGGGGGAAGACATCCTCCTTTTAGGGGGCTTTGCTTTACTCAATCGGCTTTTAGCTTGGGGGTCCTAAATGGGATGTACTTTGGCGAAAATGTCCTGCTTAGATGTGCCCTACAAAGTTGTGGCTCAATTGAGTGTGCTCAATATGCTCAGTAGATGTTTTTTGTTAGGAAACAAATGTTAAAAACGAAAGGATGTGGGGCATGAACAGACTTACGTCGGGGACAGGCTCGCAGGAGCCATCACTGTGGCGCAAAAGTATCTTGTTAGCGATGGCGCTTACCTTGATTTTGTCCCTTGTGTCACCTGGCATAATGGCCCAGCGGGCCTATGCCGCTACCACCATTGATTATGATCAGGAAGGTAGACTCGAAATTTACAAGTATGACGAGTCGAAAAAAGGCGATGAGTCACTCATAGGCACAGAAGGCTATGATGAAAATTATGGTCTAGCAATCGATGATGTTACTTTTTCCTATCTGAAGGTTGGAGAGATCCATCAGCATACTGAAGTTAATGAAGATGGAGCTATTGAGACAACCATTGCGTATTCGATCAGATCAGATCTGTACGATCTTATAGATGCGGCAGGTGGTACCTCCGTACTTGAAGAAGAAGTTTGTACAGAGACGGATGATGATCAGAATTCGACTACTTACTACACTGCCAGCTCTCTTGATGATGCACTAGCGTATGTTTCTGCTTCGTCTCTTAGGAGCTACATCAATACTGCAATCGATGACGATAATATCGATGACGATAAAGGTAGACTGGTTACTGGTGAAACCAACAGTGAAGCCATGGGTCATGCTGCAACGAGCATCGACGACGAAGATGACTATATACTTAGCGTTGGGCTCTACCTAGTTGTTGAGACTGCTTGGCCGGCTGAGGTTACCACAACGGCTTCGGCTTTCTTTGTATCCATTCCTATGACTAATGACGAAGGTGATGGGTGGAATTACAATGTAACAGCCTATCCTAAGAACTCCACCAGTACCTTTGACATCTCTAAGTCTGTTGTAGACGAAGATGGCAACGAGCTACCGAGTATCGATGCCCAGATAGGTCAAATTTTGGACTTTGTTGTTCGAGCCGACCTTCCCGCCTCGGTTACTATCATGGAAAGCTATACCATCACTGACGTTTTGTCTGCAGGACTTGACTTTGTAGCGGGTACCTACACTGTGTATGGTTTGACATCAGAAGGAGACCTTATAGAGCTCACTGAAGGAGCATCCCAAGGCCAGGGTGACTACTACTTAGATGTGCAAAATGACACTCCTGAAACAGGCAAGATAACCTTGGAATTTAGTTTCACCATAGATTCACTGATTACACAGGAGAATAACAACGATGTGGCGGCCTATACCCAGATTTGGATAGAGTATCAGGCCATGCTTAACGAAGATGCTGTAGTAGGTTCTGATGGAAACCTTAACGACATCGACCTTTTCTTTGATACTGGTTCTGGTGAGGAGATCAATGTCTCCGGCGATTCAGTTACCATTTATACCTACGAGATCGACCTAACCAAGATTGGCGATGGCGATGCCACTAACAGGCTTAGGGGTGTTACCTTCCAGCTCTGGAAAGCAAACGATTCCGAAAATCCAAGTTTCGATAATGCCACTGAGGTTGATGTTGCCCTAAGTGAAGATGAATCTTATTACTACGTCATCGGTGAACTTGATGTGGCTGACCCTGATACCCTCACCACAAACGAACTGGGCCAACTTGTTATTCACGGCCTCGAGGCTGGAGTCTACTATCTAGAGGAGGTCACCACCAGCGATGGTTACAACCTGCTAGCTGATCCCATCGAGATCCAGATCATCTCTAATGAGAGCTCCGATGAAAGGTTCGTGGTAGATTCAGATGGTACCTACCATAAGGCTAACTTAAGCACCTATGATGGTTATGATGGTTATGCACTTGATGTTGATGAGACAACAGACCCAACAACAGTAACTGCCTTCGCCTTCCCAGATGGATTTACAAGTGGCTGGGTCAATTTTGGAACCAACACAATCTACAGGAGCGAGAACAGTAGCTGGTCAGTAGTACCCGGTACTGAGATGTATAAGGACGATGGTATTACTTGGAGTGTCCTAGTGGATGGTGTGGTGGCAATTGAAGAAAACAATCTCTCCACTAGTCAAAGTGACGGCATCATCTCCATCACTGTCAACAACCAGACCGGTTTTGACTTGCCTCTAACCGGTGGACAGGTGTTCCCATTCTTGCTAATTGGAGGCCTCATAGTAACGGTTGCAGTAGCTTCCATTTATGTTGTGAGTCGCAAAAAGACCGTTACAGAAAACGTAGAGCAGTAAGATTTTTGCTCAGTTGAATTTAAATGAAGTCTGCTTTGTTTTGCAGAAGTTCATTTGGGGGGAGGGTACGGTCCTACACGACCGTACCCTCGGGTTTTATACCCTGATTTTTATAATAACAGGGTTTTATTAAAAAAAAAAGTTGTCATTACATGCTTGGTAAAAGGAGTTTACTGAGAGGAGATAGCAGCAGATGCGAAAAAAGCTCATCATTGTTTTGTGGAGCTTTGTGATAGTTATTGGCATTTGCATTATGCTCTACCCCACGGTGAGCTCGTTTATTAATGCAAGGCATGCTTCGCAGGTGATTGTTGAGTACGAAGAAGCTGTAGCCGCACTATCTGAGGAAGAGATCGCTCAGATACTGGAGGAGGCCAACAACTATAACGCCCGCTTGAGCGCAAGCCCTATAGTTATGACCGACCCTTTTGACGAAGAAACGGTTCGTTTTGCCGCCGTGGGCTACTACGACGTACTCGATCTTGATGGAAATGGCCTTATGGCCTACATCGACATTCCTTCTATAAATGTTCATCTTCCTATCTATCACGGAACAAGCTCAGAAGTTTTGGAGCGTTCGGTGGGCCATTTAGAAGGATCGTCGCTTCCTGTTGGTGGCGAGAGCACCCATAGTGTACTTTCTGCTCATCGCGGCCTTACCGAGGCTAGGCTTTTTACCGACCTTGATGAGCTTGAGATAGGCGACACCTTTTCTATAACTGTGTTAGACGAGGTGCTCACTTACGAGGTCTACGACATAGAGGTGGTAGAACCAACCAATGTCGAATCGCTGTCTATTCAAGAGGGCGAAGACCTATGTACGCTTATTACCTGTACACCGCTTGGAGTTAACTCACATCGTATGCTTATTCATGGTACGCGCATTCCAACACCAGAGCTTACAGAAGATGTGGGCATGCAGGCACTGGTGTTTTCGTGGCTGTACTTTGCCATAGGAGCGCTTGTGGCCTTGGTTGCTGCTATTTTGCTAACGCGTCAGGTTAGAAAGTCTAGACATCGTCGTATACGTATCCGCGAATTGTGGAAGGATGTGACGGGACAATAAATGTTTAAGCGCTTAAGCCTGCCTCGCCGTATTGCTCTTGTTTTTTCTACTATTCTGCTTTTTTTGGGTATTGGGATTGTGCTTTATCCCTTGGTATCTCAGTGGCTTTTTGACATGAATACGAGCAATCTTGTAGATAAGTTTGATGAGCAAAGCCAAGATTTGAGAGAAACAGGCACGCTTTCAGATGGAACAGAGATAGATCTTTCGGGGCTTTTAGAAGCCATGCAGGCCTATAATCTAGAGATCTACGAGAATGGCCAGGAAGGCTTTCGCGATGCTTGGAGCTATCAGGTTCCTAGTTTTGATCTTACCGAGTGGGGTTTGCCCGACAACATGGTGGGCTATATAAACATCCCGGCCATGGGTGTAACACTTCCAATCTATCTGGGTGCCAACGATCAAAGCATGGCAAAAGGTGCTGCTCATCTCTCACAGACGAGTCTTCCTATAGGCGGTACAAATGTAAACACTGTTCTTGCGGCACATCGTGGATATGGTGCCTTAGCCATGTTTCGCAACATCGAGGCTTTATCTGTAGGCGACAATATATACATCACTAATTTTTGGGAGACGCTAACTTATCGCGTGGTAGAAACCAAGGTGATTTTGCCAACGGCTACTAGTGAGGTTCTTATTCAGGAAGGACGCGACATGTTAACGCTTATCACCTGCCATCCGTATAGAAACAATACGCATCGCTATGTGGTGTATTGCGAACGAGTTGAGTAAGTGAGGTGTGTACTATATTCAGATACAAAGAAGGGAGATAGAGACAATGCTAGTGAATAAATCGGCAGTGAGACTCGCCACGCTTGTGTTGTGCGCGGCGCTTGCCACAGCGGGAACCGTCGCGCTGATAGTGCCTGCTATTGCTGTGGGCGAGTGTAGCTGCGAGATTGAGGTTCACGGGAGCAACTGCCCGCTTTCGCGCTGTACATGCGAGGGGGTAAATACCGGCGAGCATAGTGAGGGCTGCTCGCTTGCCGAGGTGAATTCCGATTTGACAGTTTGCGTGTGTGAGGCAACGACTCATGCACAGGGCTGTCCGCGCTATAAAGCCGAGGGAGAGTTGATAGACAGCTCAGGTACTGAGGGCTCGGCAAGTCAAGACAGTGCAGCAACTGGCGAGTCCAGTGGTGATAGTGGTGCTAGTGACACCAGTGGCGCTGGTGCTGGTGCCTCTAGTGGCGCGGCATCTGGAGATAACTCTGGATCGACTGCTGGTAGCGATAGCACCTCAACAGGCAATGCAGGTTCTGCGAACAGTGGCAACTCCAGTTCTTCTGCCAGCTCGGGTAGTACGAGCAGTTCTGCCAGTACGGGCAGCTCCTCTGTGGTAGATGCCTCCGAAGATGACGAAATCGAGATGGAGCCACTCGATGTAGAGGTTCCCGAAGATCTTGATGCTATGGAAGAGGGTTGGGAGTATCCCTCTGGTTGGTCCGGCTATGGCGAGGGCCAGATGGAGGGCAATCTACTTGCCGCCGCAAGCTCTTTTACTCTCGAAAATGAGCTAGACGATTACGTTAAGCAGATTTCGACTGTCCTTACCAATGGTGACAATGCGCGTCTGGTCGATGACGAAGAGGGTAGCTTTGGTGATGTTTTGGCTGTTTATGCAGTCTTGGTAGATCAAACCGAACGCTATCCCTATGAGGTAAACCTTGAGGACGAAGAAGACATCGAGCTTTTGAGCAGCGTGTATTGGAGCATGACGCAGGTAACCGGCGTTTCTAATTCGAGTGGAGCGGCCGTATCTATAAACCGTCTTACTGCTGAGGAGGCTGTTGATCTTTACGAATTCGATGAGGAAGATGTGCAGCTTTTGCTCGAACTCGTTGAGGAAAACGAGGTGGTAGAGACCATCGTTAACGAGAGCATTTTTGCAAGCCTTAGCGACGAGGAGTTCGAAGAGGTTTTGTCTTTGGTCTCGGATGAAATTTCAACAGATCGCCGCTCGGTCCTCCTTGCTGCTGTGTCCTTGGTGGGCAAGGTCGACTACTTCTGGGGTGGCAAGTCTCTTGCTTATGGCTGGGACGATCGCTGGGGCGAGATGCGCACTGTGTCAAGTGAGGGCAGCTCCACAACTGGTACGGCGCGTCCTTTGGGTCTTGACTGCTCGGGCTTTGTTAGCTGGGCTTTTTTGAATGCTTATGGAACGGACGATACTATGGGCAGTGGTACTTCTGGTCAGTGGCTTAGCTGCGAGATTATCTCGTGGGAAGATGCCCAACCTGGTGATCTTGTGTTTTATTACGATCCAAGTTCTAGCAGCACCAATCATGTTGGCATTGTGCTAACTGTAGACGAATCGGGTGCTCCCGAGACAGTGGTGCACTGTTCTACTGGTGGTGTAAAGATCAGCGATGCTAGTGGATTTTCTTACGTAGGAAGTCCTGGGGTTTATTCTCAGGATGAGTCGCAG
>CAZOMM010000044.1:0-6636 GCA_964581165.1 uncultured Coriobacteriaceae bacterium | reverse complement strand
AGCAAGCTAAGCGGGGCAGGAAGATCCACAATTTTGACATCTACCACATCTGCTAGAGGTTTAACCTCGTCTACAACTCTCTCTTTATCGCTGTAACCAGTGTTTACAAATCCAAAGTAACGATAGTTGTTGTACATCATGTTCATTAGGGTATCTGCCATCTCTTGACCATATTTGTCTATGCTTAGCTGATACTCCTTGGTAAACGAATGCTGGTAATCTAGCCATCCCTCTGTAAAAAAGTAGGTGTATTTGGGCCTATCTACATTTTCTAGCGACTCTTTGGCAAGCATTAGGCTTATGCAGTCCTCTGCTTTTGGGAGCACCAGATGACACTGACCCGACGGAATGCCATTTGTGCCCTCGCCGCAGCGACCCATTGGCAGCAGCAGATAATCAACATTTTTTAACCTTGGGATAAAGTCCGAGAGGTACTTCTTTAGATTTTCGGGGTAGAGGTGAAGCTCGTCTGGGATGTAAAAGACGGGGTAGTTCATGTTGTTTTCGGACATGATCGCGTCGATCTCGTACCTAATGGTGGGACACGCTAGCATCATGTAGTTAGTCATCATGGCTCCTTTGTGATATCCACCATTCGATCTAGATGGACGTGTTTGTTTTCTTTGCGTTAAACCAGTGCGTATTGCGCGCACCTTTCCATTTGCGCACTGCGCACCCATCCGACGAGCGTTTCAATTCTGCAACCGTGTCAATTCTGGCTTAACGCAAGGTTTATTCATTGTGTTTTTCGTACCCCGAAATGGCTGTTATTGGCCCAAATTCTTCGTTTTGGTAACGCACCCCAAATCCCACAGGATTGCCATCGAGATCTATTAGCTTGCGATAGATGGCCAGAAGAGGGGTGGAAGGATCGCAGGCAAGTAGATGGCAGACCTCCTCATTTGGCAGCACAGCTCGTATTTCCATTTTGGTATAAAAGGCAAATGGCGAAGATTTGGCCGCAGCTATTGAGGGAAAGATCGCATAGTCTATCTCCGACTCGATTGTGGGTGTGCCCTTCTCGTGCGGTATATATTTAAAGTCGACCGCAACGGGGCGATCTTCTTTCTTAATGATTCTGCAGATTCCCAAAGCAAGCTGGCCTTGGGCTAGGTTCAGCTCGGATTTGATCTCGTCACTTGCCTTCATTGCGCGGATATAGCGAAAGCTCGCCTCGTATCCTTCGGTGTCATCCTTAAAACTGAGATTGAACTTTTCGTGCGCCGGTGGGCAAACAAAATAGCCCTTTCCCTGGTGGGGCCTAATTAGACCTTCTTCTTCTAATATCGCTAGGCTTTTGCGTACCGTGACCCTGCTTGTACGGTAGCGCTTGGAAAGGGTGTTTTCGGAGTCGAGCTTGTCGCCAGGGTTGAGATCTCCCGATTTGATGCTTCGTTCTATGTCGCTGGCGATTATCTGGTAGTAAGCGACCTCGGGAAGCGGAGGCATCAGCTTTCACCGCCTGTAAATTTGAGGCATAGCTCTGCTGTATCTATTGGGCCTTTGGCATAGGCATCGGCCCCTATTCGCTTACAAACAAGCTCCGAGGTACACGATCCGCCTATCACCACAGGAATGTTTTTGCGCAAGCCCCGCTCGTCCATCATTTCGATAACTCGTCGCATTTCTTCGACTGAGTCTCCCATAACTCCCGATAGTGCCACCACATCGGGCTGTTGTCTTTCGATCTCCTTCAAAAAGCTCTCTGCCGGGACATCGACACCGAGATCTATCACCTCAAAGCTCCGGCTGCGCAAAACCTGAACAACTATATCCTTTCCAATATCGTGTATGTCGCAGTTAACAACCCCTATCAGCACGCGTCCAGATTTTTTTGCCCCAAGACTGTATGGCGAAGATGTGCCGTGGAGACTCTTCAGAGCCTCCACGAACAGCATTCCAGCAACAATCAAATCGCCAAGAAAGTACTCGCCGCTTTCCATTTTGTGTTCTGCCCGAAGCATGCCTTCTTGCAGCATCTCATCGATTTTGTCGATGTCGTAGCCCTCTTCAGAAAGCATACGGATAGCCTTTACGACTCCGTCTTCGTCTAGTGCGTCGAAGGCTTTAGTAAGCATGTGCTCCGATTCGAACACTCTAGATCACCCCTAATGCGGCTTTTGGTGTTGCTGCAACTCCCTAGTGCTGGTGTTGCGCCTAGTAGTGGCGTTGCGCCTAATACAATCCCTTGCGCAGCACCAAGTATGCAAGGGATTTCTTAGGGCGACTTCTGGGCAACACCAGTATTGTCAGTTGACTACTTGAATGCAAAACCTTTTTTGGCCGCCTTTGTGAACTTTCTGCAAAAGCGGTCGTTTCCAAGGAGCATATCAGCTGCCTTGAGGCTGCCAATCAGAGACGGATCTGCTGGGTTGCATACCGCACTGTCCATTCCCGCCTGCATAGCCAAAACCAAAAAAGTTCTATTTATAAGACCTCTTTCGGGCAGACCAAACGAGACATTAGACAGCCCGCCGGTTATATGTGCATCTGGATACGAACTTCTAATCTCGGCGATGCACTTTAGCACATCCGCGCCTGCCATCTGATCGGTTCCAACCGACATTATAAGCGGGTCGATAAAAAGCCTCGAGTCTTCTATCCCGGCCGCTCGTGTGGCCTCGACGATTCTGGCTATGTTGCCAAGCCTTTCCTCGTTGTCTTTGGGCATAGCAGCCTTGGATTCGTCGAGTGCAAGGGCAATTACGGGGTAGTCGCCCTTGCAGATGATAGGGAGAAAGGCCTCGAGCCTAGCAGGATCGGCATTTATGGAGTTGATCATGGGAGTTTGTTTAGCATGCCCGATTGCTGCATCGAGGGTTTGGCTAGACGAACTGTCTATGCAAAGAGGCAGATCCACCGCATTTTGGACCACTTCCATCAACCAGAGCATGTCGTCAAGCTCTCTGTCGGGTGCAGTGCCCGCATTAACGTCGAGAAAGTCTGACCCTGCATCGGCCTGTTCCCGTGCAACTTGCTCTATATAAGCTGCATCCCTTGCAAGCACGGCTTCTTTAATGGGCTTTCGAGTTCCATTGATCTTTTCTCCGATCAAAATCATCTCGAGATCCTCCTACTGCCACTCGTTGGTGGTCTTGATCATCGCGACGACGTTTTCGTATTTGGCACCAACTGGACAGTCACAGCCTGGGCAAACAAACAGGCCCTCGGGGCCGACTTCGTCTATGAGTCTCTTTACATACTCGGAGACATCTTCGGGGGTTCCGGCAGTCAGAAGAGTTGGTGGGACATCACCCATGAGAGAGTATCCGGGGAGTTTCTTTCTAGCGTTGGGCAGATCGGTCATGGAGTCGGTGTTGAGGACTATCTTGCCTGTGGGAAGCTCCGAGAATCGCTCTATGTCTCTGTTCCAATCTTGATCTAGGTGTATGATCGGCAGCTTGCCATATTCGAGCAGCTGCTCCGTGGCTGCCTTCATGTAAGGCCAGACCAGATCCTCCCAGATCTTTGGGTTGAGCATGGCCGAAGCCGTTCTCCATCCTCCTACCCAGTATCCCAGGATGTATTTGTTGTCTTTAACCGCCTCTAGTTCCTTGGCCTTTGCCTTACTGGTCTCCTCGAATATGAAGTCGGAGACCTCTTTGATCTTG
The DNA here is from genome assembly GCA_964581165.1 of uncultured Coriobacteriaceae bacterium. Classification (GTDB taxonomy): domain Bacteria; phylum Actinomycetota; class Coriobacteriia; order Coriobacteriales; family CADBOM01; genus CAZPAN01. The sequence continues at coordinate 3,025 of CAZOMM010000044.1, read as the reverse complement.
TCTGGGATCTTGTAGCAGTCCATGAAGAAGTTAGTCATAGACCTCATACCGCAGAGCTGCTCAAAGGGAATCATTGTGGATAAGCCTGAGCGCATCATAACTATGCCCATGTCAATCCACGATTGTGTCACAGCCTGCGCGTTTTCGGCGTTGATCTTTGCGTACTTTTGCATGTACTCGGGGTCGATGATCTTGGGCATGATTTCGGATTGAATGAAATTGTTGTATCCCATCTCCAAAATCTTGTCATAGGCATCTCGCCCAATGAGCTTTTGCTCCTTGACCTGCCATACTGAGTCTTCGGGAATCTCGATTCCAGGAATCAGCACTTTGGAGCACCACAGCATGGTGATGCTGAATACCATGTTCAAGGCCCCGGGCAGGGTGTTGGCGCTTGCAAGTGGTCCTGCATCCTCTTCGATGCGCTTAATTGTGCGTTGTGCGGCTGCAACTCCAGCTATTGGGTCGGCCACGAACTCGGCCACACTCATCCCGTCCATATTAGCCAAGGGAGCACCACCAGAAAAGCAGCTGAGAGGCTTTTTGTTTTTGCAGGCTACCGTATCCAAGATAAGCTCGTAATTGCGCTCATACTTCTCGTTGGTCTTTATCATCATGCATACACCTTCTCGCAGAATTCGACGGTCTCTTGGGCTGGGCCGCTGCAGGCATCGGCACCTGAGTACTCCACAACATGCTCATCGATGGGGCCTCCACCTATGACTATGCTTATTTGCTCACGTAGTCCAGCCTCGCTTACTGCATCTACGGTGCTGCGGATTGAGTCATAGCACGAGGCAAGCAGACATGAAAGCGCCAGCACACTGGCACCACTTTCTTTGAGGGCATCTACAAAGGCGCTAGGCTCAACGTCGACACCAAGGTCTATTACCTCAAAGCCCGAGGCCGTAAGCATGCTAGCTACAATGTCTTTTCCAATGTCGTGGATGTCGTCTTTTACGGTTCCAAGAACAACCTTGCCCTTAGACGATCCCAGTTCATCAGATTTGAGATAGGGATTTAGGGTCTCGGTGACCTCCTTAAACATTGCTCCTGCCATCATCAAGTCAGACACAAAGAGTTCTCCTTCTGAGAAACTGTCGCCAATTTCTACCATGGCGGCTTGGCATTCTTCGATAATCTCTTCGGGAGAAGTTCCTGCTTCGGCTTGAGTTTGCACCTCCTCGATTAGTTCTTCGTCCTCAAACCCAAGCATAAGGTCTTTGATTTTTCCCATGTTTTTCTTCCTTTCTTTTGATCTGGCTGTCTTTCCTTTGGTCGGGTGTGCAGGGTGTGCATGCGGGTTTGCATGCGGGTTTGCGCTCGCACGCAGATCCACGTACGCATCCAGGGTGCGCAGAGCACGAGGTTGCGCATGCAGGACGTGCGGGTGTGCGACTGCGTACGCGAGGCGTACGCAGGGTACGCGGAGCACGCAAATTGCGTACACAACTTGTATTAACAAGTTGCGCTTTACAATATCCGCCCTAGCGTGCGATGTCAATAAACTTGTATATATAAGTTGAATACTTTTAAAGTTTTATAGCATGAACAGAATTGCTAGGCTTGTCGGGTGGGCGTGCTAGGTCATACTTCTTCGATACTCAAAGAAGAACTGATACAATCTTCTTCAAAATCCGAAGAAGATTGGAAGCACTATGTACAATATGTATGAGTCGCTCGTTGCTGAATATCTTGCTTACGAACTCCCACCGTATATTCAACGGACATCGATACTTGATCAACTTCCAGAGCCGCAGCAACGCAATCTGATCACAACTATCATCGGGGTCAGGCGTTGTGGGAAAACCTTCTGTTTGTTCCAGACCATGACGGAGCTTTTGCAAAAAGGTGTGCCGCGCAATCGACTGTTTTATTTTCCGTTCGACGATGATCGTTTGGAGAATCTTGATGGGCAAACAGGATCGCGAGTACTCGATGCCTACTATGCTTTGGTTCCCGATGCCGTTGAGGGATGCTATCTTCTGTTCGACGAGATTCAGGATTTGCCAAATTGGGATTCGTTTGTACGACGAGTTTCTGAGCAATATAACGTGACGATGGTTCTCACAGGATCCTCTTCAAAACTCCTATCGTCTGATATTCCAACAAAACTGCGGGGGCGTTCTTTATCGCATGAGCTGTGGCCGCTTAGCTTTGATGAGTTTTGCAGGTTCTCAGATGTCGATACAAGTCAGATTGGCGGTGCGTATGATTCCCGCAGTGCAGCGTTGCTTGCCCACAGGTTTCGTCAATATCTTGATGTAGGTGGATTTCCTGCAGTTCACTTTTTGGATGCCACGACGCGGGTTCGACTTTTACAGACATATGCCTACGAAATTATGACAAAAGATGTATTGGAGCGTTTTGGGAGCGCTTCGTATCGTGCTGGCCGTCGCCTAGCATTAACGGTGTTGCGTTCTACGGGACTGCTTTTTTCGGTCAATAAACAAATCAAGGCAATGCGCAGTTCTGGGATTTCTATTTCTAGCGAATCGGCTTACAGCTTGCTTGATGATTTTGAAGATGCACATCTTGCCTTTAAGGTGGCAGATTATGCTTTGTCGGTGCGTGACAATCCCAAGTCTGTCTACAAAATATATGCCGTAGATCAGGGCTTGTCGTTGGCCGTTGCGCCAGCGAATCACGTTGATGTGGGACAGAGGCTTGAAACTGCTGTCTATATTGAGTTGAAGAGGCGATATGGCATGAATCGTGAGCAGGTTATCGCGCGGTATCGATCTGCATCTTGTCCCGAAGTCGACTTTGTGGTTGGAGATGCCATGCTTGATACGCAATACGAACTTATTCAGGTGGCTGTGGAGAGTGGTGCGCGGCGCTCTGTGGATTCTACTTCTGCTGCATCTGCCAAATTTCGCAGCGAGGTAGGAAACCTTGAGAAGGCAATGGCCGAGACCGGTCTTAGGTCTTCTACACTCATCACACTTGACGAAAAGGAAGATGTATCGGTGCAATCAGGCGTGGTTCACATTGTTCCAGCATGGAGCTGGTTTCTTGAAAATGT
>CAZOMM010000043.1:0-17299 GCA_964581165.1 uncultured Coriobacteriaceae bacterium | reverse complement strand
TGCAGACCGGCTGCAAAGTGTTCTTGACGCTTCGCTTACATGCCGCTTGCTAATAAGCCTAGTCTTGTGGATAATCTACGGGTGCTTTGTTCAAGACGATCTGGCACACTATGTGTTGGCTAAAAATGTCCCCATCGTCTAGCGGCTAGGACAGCGCCCTTTCAAGGCGCAAACACGGGTTCGATTCCCGTTGGGGGCACCACTAATTCGCCTTTATTTCACAGGAGCTTCTCGTATACATATGGAAACCGCACTTCCACATCTTAGCGTTGTGATCATCTGCGGTCAGACAGACGACAAACTGTGGCCCCTTGTTCATTCTGGAACTCCCAGAGAAACCGTTACATTCCCACTCGAGCAAGAAAATCTACTCGAAGCTACCGTGCGCCGATGCGCTCCCTTGAGTGATTCTCCCCTGATATTGATGTGCCGCCCCGAAATTGCTGGGGCAATCGAAAAATCAATAAGCTCTAGCAAAATTGCCCTGCAGCAGGGCTTTGAAATTATCTTGGAGCCTTTATTTAGAGGTAGCGCATTTACTATTGCTTTGGCTGCTGCTCTGTTAAAGCAGCGCAACCCCAATGCCTTGATGCTCGTTACGCCTTCTCATCTAAGCCTAGAAGAAGATGATCGCTGGGATCAGGCCATAACTAGAGCTTGTAAAGCCGCCGAAGCAGGTATGATCTCGCTAATTGGACACCAGGCAAAAACAAACAGTGCAGATCAGTGCATGCTTCGTCCGGCTCTAGAAATTAGAGGAATACCAGGAGTTAAGCAGGTCAGCGATTTAGAGTTCTCGACCTCTGGAGCACAGGCTAAAAGGTACGAAAGCCTAGGCTTTGTTAGCAACACGGGCATTATGGTAATGAGGGCCGCTACAGCACTTTCGCAGCTAAGATATGTTGCAAGATATACCGATCTTGCAGCTGGCGAGAGCATGGACAGGGTTGCCGAAACCGCCAATTTCTTGGCTTCTGTAAACCAAGATCGTTGGCAAAGCGACGAGGCTCATGAACTTGTGGAATCTCTCCCTAAAAGGTCTTTTGAGGATACCGTGCTAGCTGCCTGCCACGACTTGGCTGTGGTTCCAACTAGCCTCGACTTTAAATCGTTTACCACCCTCAAGGGCATGGACGACACCATAAAGGCCGACGAATATGGAAATCGGATAGTTGGGCGAGCCTTTGCAGTAGATTCGCTGAACACAACCATTTTTGACGAAGACAAGCTCACCGTTGTTCTTGGCCTTGAAGATGTCATGGTTGTTAACACGCGTGATTCTGTGCTTGTATCTTCGAAAGACTCACTAGACTCGCTGTCTGAGATTGTTCCTGTGCTCAAAGAAGCCGGTGCCAAAGAGGTTGTCAAATCAAGCGTGTCTAAATATGGCTGGGGAACAGCAACTGTTCTTTTTAGCAACAAAACAAGCAGGGTAAGACTTATCCGCCTCCTTGGCGAGCAAACAATTCCTGATTACAAGCGCGAGAATGTAGAGGAGATCTGGACTCTGCTTTCTGGGAGAGCGATCATGCATACCAAGGGAAGCAAAAAGACACTCAATCCCGGAGACCAGATGAGATTTTCGCGCAAAGAGCGCCACAGTATCTACAATCCAGAAGAAGACACGGCCTGTCTGATCTGTCTGGAAATTGCAAAGGCCAGCAAGAATAAGAATCAATAGTTTGCGCCAACGGCTTATGCGCGTATAGCTCCCGCGTGCACGTGGCTCCCATACACACGCAGCTCCCATGTGTACGAAGCTCCAAGTTCTCATACACGCGCAGTTCTCGAGCGCAGTTCCCACACGCACAGCCCCCACACATGAGCAGTTCTAGCTGCCCATGTGTGGCTAGTTCCAAGTTTCTCTTCACAGACATTATTTGGAACTATCTGCGGAGCTGGCCTCCAAAACATCAATCCTCGGAGCTGGCCTCCAAAGCATCAATCCTTGGAGGCATCCCATAAATCATCAATCCTCGGTGCCGACCTCCGAGACATCATAATCGGCATCAATCTTCAGAAGCGTCATCTGTATCTGTACTCGCATCGCTGTCGACAGTCTCTTCGTCTTCTGCGTCTGTATTGTCGTCTGTGCTAGCCTCATCTTCTGTATTCTCATAAAGGGACAGATCTACGTAATACGACACATCATCCGGAAGCAAGTTCTTTACAATCTCCGACTCTTCCTCAAACTCAAGCATGTACTCATTAAAGGCTTGCTGCTGTTCTGCAAGATCTACCGAGCTACGAACCATCTCAACAAAAGCCTCGGACACATCGTCGAGCGACTCGATCGTATCGGGTGCTGTAAGCACATCGCTGCACAAAATAATATGCACCCCATCGTCAAGACTTACTACCCCGCTCATCTCGCCTTCCGACAAGCCATCAACTACTTCTTGGAAGTCGTCGTTGAAGGTTGCCATCTTGTCCCAACCAACATAACCGCCTTGCTCGGCCGAGCTCTCGTCAATTGAGTACATTACAGCAGCCTCTTCAAAGCTAATGTCGCCGGCTTCGATCTGCTCAAGTACAGAAAGGGCCGTTGCCTCATCTGCCGAGTCAAACAAGATATGACAGATGCGCTTTGCACCGTTGTAGCTCGAAGCATACATCTGCACGTAGTCGAGCACATCATCATCGCTTGCGCTTACTCCTTGCCCAATCGCCTCAAGCAGAGCATCTTGCAATAAGGTTAAGTATGTATACTCGCGAAAACTCGCCTCGCTATACCCATTTGACTCAAGCATGCTTTGCCACTGCGTGTCGCTGTAAGAAGAACGATATTCCTCAATCGAGGCATCAAGATCCGCGTTACTTACCGAAACACCCTCGATGTCCGCTGCCTGACGCAAAAGCTCCTGGTTAACGTAGTAGTCAAGCGTCTCGCCGCGCAAGGAGTCGACCGTATATCCATTGTCGAGAAGATATTCTGCCCACGATTCATCATCGTCATAACCGTAAGTTGTGCGGAAATTCTCGATATACGCCGTAATTGCATTTTCGCCAATTTCGACACCGTTAACTGTTGCTGCAACACCTCCCGAGGTGTCAGTTGTGTTTAGCAGCGCATCCTTTTGTCCAGAGCAATTTAAAACCGACGAACTTACTAGAAGGCATAGCACCGCTATGGCCACTATAAGAACAATGCGCAGTTTTCCAATCTTGGTTTTTTCCTCTTCCATTAGGCTCCTCCCTTTAAAAGTCTATGGTTATCGTTGTGCAGGCAGCTAGTTCAAATCGACTTGCCTAGCCTCTCTGAGTAAATCTGCTGATCAGCTTTTCTATCCAGATCCTCAAGTCAGATCCTCAAGTCAGATCCCCTGTTTAGATCCCCTACTCAGATCCTCCAATATTTGTAAAGCAGCCACTTTGGCCATCCAACATAGCTGCGGGCATTCTTAAAAAACGCCCAGTAGTAACCCTTTATGCGGTCTGTCTCCTCTTCGCTTGGCGCATAATCACCAAAAGCAACGTCTTGATAAAGCGAAGACACCTCAACAAAATCAACCCCGTTAGTGTTGCGTGTGAACGGAAGCATTGCCTTGCTAAAGCCAACAGCAAACTCAAGCGGTGTCAAATGCTCAGGCTTGCGAATACGGAGTCGTCTAAAACGTCCCAGCAAGAAGGTATATAGGTACCAAACCTGGTAAGCATTTGAACGCTTTTCTATACGTTTGATTCGCAGAGTTCGCCTGTAACGCTGAAGAAAAATAATCGCTAGCACAAGCAGTACAATCAGCGCGATAGTTAGGATGAGAGTCCACGCAATAATCAGGTATTGGATGTCGTCGGCTTTGGTGTCGTCGTCGCTTTGCAGATTAGTAAGACCAACAATTGATCGCGCCATATCCGCCATGACTGTCTGCTCAAGAAAGCCAAGACCCAAGGATTGCCACTGGCTGTTGTCTCCTCCCTCGCCTTCTTGGCTTGTCTCGTCTTCTTCGTCGTTAGTTTCGTCGGTAGTCTCGTCGCCTTCGCTTTCTTTGTTCACATAGTTAGAGTCGACCTCAACAGTAGGCGGAGATACATACTCCTCAAAAAACTTAATCTCGGGAGTCGTAAGTCCAGCTGCCTGAACAATTCCGTAAAACACCCCAACACCTACGAGCACGCATACAACACCCACGAGTGCCGAAAAACCAAAGGCTCCAACAAAGGATGTTCGCTTAAGACGATTTGCAGAGTAGATCGACTGTTTGTAGCACTGGTAGACAAACATCATGCCAAGGCCAATCATCACCACAATAGTTGCTGGAATACCAGGTTGCTCGGTCATCCAATCGCGGTAGAGAAATTGAATAGTGCCACAAGAAATAACCGTAAAAGCAAGCAAGAATACGAGCGTTACCGTGCGTCGCGAAAGTAGAAAAGTTACCACCGCAATTGCCATGGTAAGAAGGGCAAAAATGCCATAGTTGCCTTCTACGTCGTTAAGACCCCCGTCAAACATCGACTCAGGTGATATGGCCATAGCGTAGCCCACTACCACAATGGCAATAAGTACCGAGGCGATGGTAGAGGGAACGAGAGCCTTCTTGCTCCAGCTTCCCGCAAACAAGGCAATGAGCATTGGTATTGTCATGCCTGCAATAAGAAAAATATTGTCTCGGTAATCCCAAGCGCTGTGAAAGCCGTAAGACAGGGTGTAGGTTAGCGTTACGCTCACAACAAGCACGAGCACAAAATCGGGGATTGTCGACTCAATGAACAAGCGCATTCTTGTGGAGTGCCCAATACGCTCAGAAAGTCGCATGCGATCGCGCACCACCGTAGAGCCAAGACCCCAAGAGCTCTTCTTGCTACGAGTACCCCTTGAGCTAGGCTTTTCTGGCTTTTTATCGGAGGGCTTCTGTGTAGCTTTTGTCGCAGCACTACGTGTTGCTTTCTTTGTCTTGCCGGCTTTTGAAGCCTTAGAGCTCTTCGAAGACTTAGTGCCCTTCGAAGCAGAGGCCCCAGAAGACTTTGCTCCCCTGGAGGATTTCGCTCCCTTAGAAGACTTCGCTCCCTTGGAAGATTTTGCACCCTTAGAAGAAGCAGACCCCCTCGAAGAAACAGCTTGTTCGTGTGCTGCGTCGTTCTTATTTGTTTGGCTCATCTCAGCTCACTTTCAACAAATCACTCGATGATGTCAGCACCAAATAAGTAATACCCGCAGCATCAAGACGATTAAGTGGCGCAAGCCACTGATCGCGCTCGCGTCCCTCAAGGTCTTTGGGTATCACAGCAAACACAATCGGTTCGCGCCGATGAACCTTCGCTGTAACCACGCTTTCCATCATCTCGGATGACAGATTTGCTGTGCATACAACAATATTGTTCTGTCCATGAATCGATGCAGCCTCGTTATTGAGAATACGAATCGCATCCAATGCAGCATGAGGATCGTTCGTAAAACGCGGCATGTCATTTACGATCTCGGGAAGGTCGCTGCGTCGCCAGGTTGTGCGCTTAACGTGTACTCCGCGCTTGTCGCAGTAATGGATCTCGGTCTCCATGCCAAGCGTTTGTGCGTGACGTGCTACAGAAAATCCTGTCTCGACCACACAGTCAAACATCCTCATTAGCTCAAAGGCATCTTGACCCGGCCCATAAAAATCTAGAATTACCGACACGCCAGGATTGGTATAGGTCTCAAAAAGTTTTGTGAGATAGTGATCTGAGCGAGCCGAAAGCTTCCAGTGAATGTTTTTAAGAGGATCTCCCCACACATATTCGCGAACAAAGGCGTAGTCCATCGAGTCAGAAAATATTGTGCGCGCCGCCTTGGTTGTCTCGACAATGGCAAGGTTTGAGAACAGGAGATTTGGCACGGGTACAAGCTTGGGAATAACCTGCACTTTTGTCTGCTTAGGACCTTCGATTGTCCAGCTAAATAAACGCAAAAAATCGTAAACAACAATGCGATCAAGGCCCGCCTGATACGTACCAATATGATCAAACTTGGTTGTAAAAGGCATGTCGTAGGTTTCAAAGGGAGTCATTGCCACCGTGGTGGCAGCATGACTCACAGGCCTTCCGTAGAGATCTGCCGTGTAAAAATGAGCCTCTATCCTAAAAGCAAATAAGGGCGATCGGTTCGAAAAACTCACATCAAAACGAACTTTTTCGTCGCGTGTACAATCGGTTGCACTGCTTTTTTCGAGCAGGCGTATCGACCGTGCAAGAATTTGCACGTACACAAAAGCAAGTGCAATCCCCGTAATGCATGCAACAAAGGGAATCCAACCTATTGCTGTTGCCTCGTAATCGGCCGTGCCAACAACAAGCGCCGCTGTTAGACACAGAGCGAGCGCCGCAACAACAGCTATCACACGCAAAATAATGCCGCGTTTACGCGCCTTACGCTCGTCTGACGACATTGCCCAGACACGCTTTTTTGGCCCTTCTTCGCGTCCGAGCAAACGTGTTTTACCTCCCCGCGCAGATTGTTTGCGCTTGAATAAGTTTTTTGCCGACTCTTTTGCGCGTCCACGACCAGAAGCGCTGCGATTTGATCGTCGCTCGGCGCCCGAGCCTGCAGTGCTCGAGCCTGCGGTACCCGATTGTGCGGTGCCCGGAGGTGACGCTGTCTTTTCTACTGCCATCTCTTAGAGCTCCTGGGCCTCGGCCTCAGTCATTGTGGGAACAGCTATCGAGTCGAGCAAGGTTCCCACCACGCTTTCTGGCGTGCGCCCTTCCATCTTTGCCTCGTGGGTTAGCGAGATACGATGGCAAAGAGCATAGGGTGCAAGATATTTGATGTCGTCTGGCGACACATAACTGCGCCCACGCAGCAAGGCATGAGCACGCGCAAGCGTAATGAGCGACTTTGACCCACGCGGAGAAGCACCAAATGCACACTCCTTTGCTTCGCGCGTTGCAGCCGTAATTTGCACCGCATAACGCGCAACTGCCGGAGCAACACGAATGCGCTTTGCCGCTTCGCGCAAAACAAGCACATCGGCAGCATTTGCAACTGGCTTGATTCGCTCCTTGGCATCGTCGGCTTCGAGAATTGCCTTTACCTCTTCATTCATCTTGAGATAGCCCATCGAAAGCTTGATGAGAAAGCGGTCGAGCTGAGCCTCGGGTAGAGGGTAGGTGCCGTACTGTTCGATAGGATTTTCTGTTGCAAGCACCATAAAAGGCTCTTCAAGCTTGCGCGTAACCCCGTCAACTGTGACTTGTCGCTCCTCCATTGCTTCGAGCAGCGCCGACTGGGTCTTTGCCGAAGCACGGTTAATCTCGTCGGCAAGCACAAGGTTTGCCATAATCGAACCCGGCCGAAACTCAAAATCGCGAGTCTTCTGGTTAAAAATAGAAAAGCCTGTTACATCGGAAGGCATTACGTCAGGCGTAAATTGAATGCGATGAAAATCGCAGTCGATTGATTTTGCAAGTGCTGATACAAGCGAGGTTTTGCCAGTTCCAGGCATGTCCTCAATAAGCACATGACCGCGAGCTACAAGCGCCAAAACCACAAGCTCAACAGGCTCTCGCTTGCCCACAATTACGGTCTCAACATTGTCGATGATGCTACGAAACAGCTCTTGAGGACTCCTATCAGTTGCCCTTGTCTCTACAGCTCTTTCCTGCTCCGCCTGCTCCATCTGTTCCATCTGCTCTATCATGCCCCAATTCCTTTCTTATATTCCTATAAATCGTCAGTAACAAATCGTCGGTGTTCTATCGCTCGAGCTCCATCCTTATTCGTCCTCAAACTCAGGAGCACACATACGCATAATCGTTTGATTGTCGTGGGCAAATTCCACAAGCTTTACGTTGATGCCATAAGCATCCCTGATGTTCTCTCGGGTGATAACGTGAGTAGCCGAGCCAAAGCGCATTGGCTGAGCTTTCTTGAATAGCGCCACATTTGCCCCCGTCATAAAGGCGTGATCGGGGTTGTGGGTAATCATTACAATGGCGTATCCAAGCTTTCTCAAATGACGAATCTTTTGAATAACGCGCACTGCATTCCCATAATCAAGGGAGGCGGTTGGCTCATCGAGTATTAACATCTGTGGCTCTTGTGCGAGTGCGCGAGCAAACATAACCATTTGCAATTCGCCACCAGAAATATCGTTGTAGGGCATATCACGCAGATGATAGATACCCATATCGTTCATGGCGTTTTCGACAATGTTGTAGTCGTCGCGATTGGGTTGCCCTGTTAAACCACCTACTTTGTTGATACGCCCGAGCATAACCACGTCCTTAACCTGAAAAGGAAAAGGCTGGTCGTGCTTTTGTGCCACATAAGCTATTGCGTCAGAAAGACGTCGCGCACTCCATTTTGTAACGTCGTCACCGTCGATGGTGATGGTGCCACCGAGCAGTGGATTCATGCCCAAAATAGTCTTTACGAGAGTGGTTTTGCCGCAGCCGTTTGGCCCAAGTACGCAACACACCTCACCGCTCTCAACGCTAAAGGTGACAAATTTCTGAATAGGCTTGTCGCGGTCAAAACCGATTGCAACATCGCGTAGTGCAAGCCTCATATGCTACTCCCATCCTCTCATATGCTTTGCCATGATTAACAAGAACAGCGGCAAGGCAAGAACACTTACTGCAGAACCAATACCGATTCCGCCCCCTACAAAGGGAATAAGATCCACAATGTCACGGCAGACAAGCAAAAGGATGGTGCTAATGCACACATTGCCAATGAGCTGTTTTCGAAACTCACAGCCAAACCAGCTGCGCGAAAGGAATGGCACAATAAGCGACACCATTGCAACTGTCCCAACGTGAATCTGTGCCGCAAGGATCATTAAGGCCCCAAGAATGAGCGCTACCGCACGCAAAGCGGTGAAGTTAATACCGAGGAGCTTGACTTCTTGCTCATCAAAGGCAAGTGCATTTAAGCGGAATCGCAGCAAAAATATTGGTATGAGCGTAATTGCACAAACAATACCAAGACACAACCACGATAGAGCCGAAGTATCCACCTCAAGCATCTGCGACACAGTAAGATAGATCTGATAAATATCTGGATCCATAACGTATAGAGTCACATACTGAACAACAAAGCCGACAAGTTGTGACAAGATGGATCCAATAAGCAACATTGTCACAATGTCAAAAGGGCGTCCTTTTCCTGATAATTTGCGCCCAGCAAGAATTACAAAAGCAAGGATAATAGCCCCAAAGCCATAACAGAATATATAGCGCTCTAATGTATGGCTCGAAGCGCTGGAACCGTATATATAAACAACTAGCATTACACCAAGCGAAACCCCGCTCGATATACCAAGCATGCCCGGTCCAGCAATGGGGTTTTTAAATACGTTTTGGTAAAGCATGCCAGAAATAGATAAGAGCACTGCACACACTAATGTGATACCAATAACCCCAGCACGAGAAGGAAGAGCAAGATAGATGGGCCACTCTCGATAGTACATTGAGGTGTTAGTGGGATCTATAAAAGGCAGCGGACCGGCAACAAAGTTGTAAAGGCGCTCGCCGATTACGCGTGCAATCTCTATAGGATTGACCACCTCATAGCGCAAACCGTAAGTGCTCCCTGCCGCACCCATAATGCCCAAAGAAAGGTAGGCAAGTACCACAAGCACAACAACACAAAAGATGACCTTGCGACGCAAAGCGCGGCTTTCTTCGTCGTAAAGACGATCGGTAAGAGCAAGCGTTAAATCTCCTCTGGTCGTCAAAGGATTTGCCGCGCGAAAACCCTCTCCCTGCACACCTCGGTCATTCGTGCCCTTAGGCAATACATCATTCTCGTCCAAAGTCTCAATGTTTTTGCGCTGAGCATCGCGTACACCGTAGCGAGCGATGTCTGCCGCAGTTGCGTTAGTGTAGTCAGTCTTTCCGGCAGAGGCCTTTCCAGCACGCGAGCCAGCTTTTGAATCACGCCTATTTGAACGTGCCATATACGAACCCCTTCCCACGTAGGGCCGTGACCAAAAACACGATGGCTCCAGCAATGGAAATGTACATACCCGCCATCGTCGTGTAGTTTGTACCGAGAGTTACCTCAATGAGGATGTATGCAAGCAGCACAAAGACCGCACCAATAAACAGGGAAGCTGGAAGCAAGTAACGGAAGTTAGGGCCTACAAGCCGCCGCGCAATATGCGGCACCATAAAGCCAACAAATCCAACAGTGCCGCAAAACGAGATGATGATGGCAGTAAGCAGCGTGCACAGACCCACGACCACTGTTTGCATGCGCCGTGAATCAACACCCATCGAACGCTGCTCCGATTCATCAAAAGCAAGTAGCATCATGCGCTGCCGCAAGCGCAATACAACAAAAAAAGTTAGGCCAAGTGGTATGCCAAGGGCAAAAATATCAATGACAGTAAACGGACGATAAAAAGTAGCAACTTGAAGCTCTTGAAGCAATTGGGCTATTTCGCCATAGGGATCGGTGGTCGTGTAGTAGTAGGTCACCAACGTGCTTGCTACACCGATGACTCCGCTAATCACTTGCCCGGTGATTATCATCATAATGCCCGAAGCCCGCTGCTGACCTGCTAAACGCATGACAAGAAGCACAATGGCAACAACAAACAAGCAGCCTGCAAACGACATAGCGGCAATCCCATAAGACGATGACAGATAATCTATAACTGGTATTTCATCGCTTCCCGATAAAAAGAGCGCTACTGTGCCCTCTCCAGCAAATAGCACCACCCACAACATCACGCCAAAGGAACCGCCCGTCATTACACCAAGTGTCGAAGGAGACACAAGCGCGTTGCGAAAAGCCCCTTGATACACAGCGCCAGACAATGCCAAACCCGCGCCTGCAAGTGCTATAACCACATAGCGAATCATTCTTGATATGAAGCCGACATAACCCTCGCCGTTGCCTGTAATGACCGCAACTAGGTTCGAAAAATTCCCCTGAAGGGAAGACACAAATTGCGAAAACGAATAAGGCCCATACGACAAGCGGAACTCCCAGTTAAAGATATTTTTAGGAACAAGAAGTCCCAGTAGATAAACAAAAATGAGGATGATGACAATCACAAAAATCTTCTGAGCACGTGGATCTATGCGATGTCCTTCATCTACGCTATCGGCAAAAGGATTTTCTCCCTCAAAAAGATCGATATTCTCAGCAGTCGGGTCGGCTTCTTTGCGCGCCGCCGCCCGCCGCCCGCTCTTATCAAGCAGCCTCATAGTCCTGCTTTCTCTTCTGCACACCACAAAAAGCGAGCCTTCACAGCAAGACAACACATATAGAGCGAGTTCGTCTAAATTTGCCACGCATCAAAGCACGCAAGGCAAATTGACAAAAACTCCCCTATATGTGTTGCTATTGCATGTAAAGAGATTGCACACAAAGAGTCACTTTTCGCAGTTCGCGAAACCCCATACAAGCCGGCAGGCACCGCTCTTTGTTTTCAAAAAAACGATGCCCTTGCCAGCTTGTCGACCTTAGATCTAAGAATTGTGCAAATACGTCGCCGTAGTTTGCTCCCTATTCGTTCTATTCATTTTCTTCCCAGAAATCATCACCGTCTTCTTCTGCCTGCTCCAGATTTCTCCGGCGCAAAAGCCACCAAGCAAGTGCTGATATGGCCGCAATAAGCAGAATCAAAATAAAGATCGCAATGGGAAGATGATTAACAATCCACTGCCACACGGCTGCTAAGCCAGTTGGCTCACTGGAGTCTGAACTCAAGTTTGACGAAGTAGAACTAAGGCCTAGGCCAGAACTAGAGGTGTCCTCGTCAAGCGTCACTGTAAAAGTGAGTGTCTCGCCATCTCGGTTAACCTCAATCTCAACCTCATCGCCTGCCGAGAGGCCAGAGAGTATATCGTCGATGTCCTCAACGGAACTTACTTCCACTCCGTTGACTGCCACAATAACATCGCCAGCTTGTATACCGGCCTCATCTGCCGGGCCACCGTCCTCAACAACAGACACATACACACCTGTTGAGACTGCCGTACCATACTCCGCTGCAAGATCCTCATCGAGTGTCTCAAGGCTTGCCCCAAGCATCGATTCTGCAGTCGAAGAAGTGGACGAACTGACTCCAAGGCTCAGTCCCGACGATGTGGTGTCGGAGGAAGAAAGACCCGAAGACGTGCTTCCGCTCGTCAAACCAGATGAACTTGTTAGGCCACTCGAAGTGCTACCACCGCTCGAAACACCACTGCTTACAGTTGTGCCAGTTACGCCAGAGCTTGAGCTTCCTCCTGTACTTGTGCTTCCGCTCGACGTGGAACTTCCAGTATTCCCGCTCGTTGAAGTACCGCCAACTTGGATAGCACTCATTGCAAGTATGCCGTTGGATGCTGCCAAGGCTGCTTCTTCTTCGCTATCTGCGTTAGAGATAGCGTCGCGCGCAGACTCATAGGCTGCTACCAGCGAATTCCAATTGTCTGTTGTGTAGCTGCTGGGACTATAACCAGCAAAGGCTGATGCTAGGCGTTCGTAAGCTTCGGACTTTGCTATATTAAGGCCAGACACCGATGGCACAGCAGCCATAGCATCAAGAGTATCTTGGGCAGCTTGCTGTGCTGCTTCAATGCTTTCTGCAGCACTAATTGCAGCAAGACCATCGCTGCAAATCGTCTCTAAAACAAGCCAATTTCCGTCTACATAATCGTCTTCAGAATAGGAGTTGTATACATTTTGCACCTGGGCTGCATACTGTGCCTTCACATTAGCAAGCTCGCGTTCTTCGCTCGTAAAAGCATAAGCAAGCACCACATTCCCTGTGCTCGAAGAACCGCAGCTCGTAATACTTACCGTTGCCACAGTACCCGAATCATCCAACTCGCAGAGGGTTTGCGTTGAAGCGCCGTCTGCAGATAGAACAAAGGCATAGATACTGCGATCCGCATACTCCTCTGGCACCGGCAAGGAGAGCACGATAGTACCAAAGCCGCTTTCGATAGCATTATCTACTCCATCGACTGTGGCACTTAGAGACAGATTGTACGACTGTATGACTTCGTAATTGACAGACGAAATTCTTAGGTTGCTGTCATAGGAACTTTCAGCACTTAAGGAAACACCGGCCTCGCTTGCCTCAAGCGCTGCACGATCGTTTATATAAGCTCTGCTTACATCTGCTGTTGCTGTTCCTAAATCAGTATCGATAGAAGTAGAGGAAAGCTCTACATATTGAGCCCATAGCTCAAGCTCGCCTTCCATGTATATGATGTCGCGTTCAACATCAAAGAAGCTTCCTCCACCGTCCTCGGCAGTATTCCAACCAACAAAGGCATAGCCGCGCTTCCACGGTGCCACATAGCCCTCACCGTCGTAACGCTCACCCTGCGACACCTGGAAGGACCAATCGTTTTGCTCATCGGTATTGGTATGCAGCGTAACAGTAGTTAGAGGTGTGTCACCAAAAACAGCATAGTAAGTAACCGATCCAACCGTTGCACCATCACCATAGGTGGGAATATACGCACTCGCTGCATTTGTAAGATACGAAAGCGCAGGTGAGGAGATAACCGAAGTGGCATCCTCGCTCGAAGCCCAGCCGAGGAATATCTTGCCTTCAGGGGCGCTAGGCTCAATGTAAGCCGCATTTTCCATCGCATCGCCAAGCGTAAGATTGGAATCGATGGTCATCGTAGCCACAGTTTGCCCCTCGGAGACAAAAGAGACATCCATCTGCATCGCCGACTCGGCATAGACCGCATAATAGCTAGACATACCCGACCCAACGTAGGGTAGATCTTCTAGTGGTTCTTTGTCGGTTGAGCGAGTAGACCAACCTAAGAAAGTATAAGCCGTGTAAAGCCCTTCCGATTCCATGACAAAGTCGTACAGATTTACACTTGCGAGGCTCTCATCGGCCTCGTTGGTGTTGATGAGAGTGAGATCGGTGCCGTAGGTAATGTTGTAGCTACTGCTACCGTAGGTAACGTTAGAGTTTACACTGCTCCAGAGGTTGTAATAGTAAAGCGTTACGCTCACATAAGGAATCCCCGACTGCTGGAACACAGCGGTGTAATACACCGGATCTTCCCCAGCAACGGCAGGTAAAAGTGTATCTGCTGTGTAATCGGCACTTGGGTAGCGCTCAGTACTGTAACCTCCATACCAACCATCAAAGTTCCAAATCTCACCTGTAGTGGCCTTGCTCGGATTGGTAGAGGGATTAGTGATGCCGACATTCGATTGTGCGTTTGAGAACAACGGTAAACTCCCATCGCTTACCGCCACAGGATAGAGATAGCACTCAACCTTAAAGATAACAAGCTGCTGAGTGCTCCGCACACCAACATAATATGCTGTCAAAGTTGCGTTTGAAGTAGTGCTATAGCTATCGAGTTCGGCTTCGTCAAACACACGGTAATGTGTGCCACCACTGAGCGAGCCTCCTGTAACAAGATCTCTAGAAACGTTCGCCGACCAACCAACGAACACATAAGTTGTGCTGCCTAGCACATAGTCTTCGGCCTCTGGTAACTCACTCTCAAAGTTCGCTATATCAAGCCCCTCCCCAGCATTCACACTCACCCTAACGCTGTCAAGAGAGTTCCCATCGCTATCATAGGCACCCGAGAAGGTAACAGTAACCGTACGAGCTTCCTCACGGTAAATCGGATAGTAAACAAGCTCTGTTTCTGCAGAAGCTGGCACTTCGAACACAAATGAGCCATCCGCCGCAATGAGACCATCCGAATCGGCATCGGCATTGGGGTCGAGCGACCAACCGGCTAGCACGTAGTCAGTTGTGTCGGTAGAGGAGCGCGACACGCTTTCGGCGCTCGGAGGATCCACGGTATATCCTGCTTGTATACCGTCTACGACCAAAACATCGGCACCATAGTAGTCTTTGAACGTAAGGGTATAAGAAACACCCCAAGAAAGAGACGACCCGTCCTCCGCAAGAACAGCAGAGCAAAGCCCCGTCGCGTCAACGAACATGTCGCGCTGGGAAGCTGTAAGGCTTGCACCTTCTGCGGCCGTTGCGAACACATCACCGTCACTCGTTGTGCCGTCAGAGCCTGTCATCGTTAGTTGCCCGTCAACTGCAAAATCGCCTGACAAGGTGAGCATGTCTGCTCGGATATCTACGGCAACCGAAGCCTCCGTAGAAATTGCCGGCGAGCCAGACAAGGATACGCTTTGCTCACTCGCCATCGACAACGCAACTGCTTCGGGTTCGGTGTCTACCGCAAGACGAGCAGTAGTTGTATCAAAACGTTCTGAGGTACCAAGTAAGTCGTCCGGGTCAAAAAGTTCAGAACTAATCTTTGCATAGTTCGAAGTAGCACTCGAACTAGCCACTAGCTCGGCCGTTCCGGTGATAGCATAGGTCGTAGACGAGCCCGTGTCCTGTACAGCGTAAGCGTTGCCGTTAAGCGAGCTTGCACTCACTGTGCCGGCAATATTTGCCATTGCAACACCAGAACTGCCGATGCCTATTGCATCGGGAGATGCCTCTCCGTCACCTACGATGAGAATATAGGCTGGCACGATACTTTCCATCAATCCAATATCATCACCGCTTACCTGCTCAGAGTAGGCCCAGATATACGTGCCGTCGATAAGCTCACGAGCCGTGAGATAGTAGACATTTGCAGTTTCGTCAAATTGTGCATACATGCGGAACAGCGAAAGGATCTCCTGGTACAAGGTAGATTCTTCGCTCAGATCCAAGAGCCTGAGATATGTGCCTGATGACGTGGAATTACTCCCCGCAACGGTGATGAGACTGCCTTTGTTTTCAGCCGACACCTCAGCGCCATCATCCACATCAATGCTCGCGCTCGAATCTCCCCAGACACCATAAACGGCAGCAGCTCGCCTTGTGCTCGGCGAACTTACAGAAAGCGATGTTCCCGACCTAAGTACAATACTTGCTTCATCATCGGCCGGATTGCTTACAGAATTTGCCCCAATGCCAACCATGGCAGCAACACGATAAGCACTCGCGTTCTCAACAGAAACTTCGCAAGCATCAAGCGTCACAGCACCAGATCCACTCACAAGCACGCCATAAAGACCCATGCTGCCATTTCGGTTAATAATGTAGTTTGCTGTGGAGGCCGCTTGCTGTGACAACTCTATCGAAAGCTTACCGCTATAAGTAACACCGCTCTCCTCACGACCACTGTCCTTGATTGTAAGCCTGCCGTTGCTTACGCTAATCGCGTTTGCTGTCGTCGAAATAGAGACCTCATATCCCGCAAGATCAATCGTAAGGTTCTTGGTCACTGTAAGAGCCGCAGATGTGACATCACGCACAACAACAATGGTATCGCCATCCTCGGCATCTGTAATAGCACCAGCTACCGTGGTGTAATACTTATCTGTTCCATAGATATACGCTGCCGCATCTGAATCGTCATACCACTGCAGCGCTCCTTCGTCAGTTGCTACAACCGACCATCCCTCGTAACTGGAGCCTTCAGCTGCAACAAACAGATCCGCCATGCTCTCAAGCGTTGTGCCTTCCTCAGATGGCTCAGCAAAGACATCATCGCTCAGATTCAAGCTGTAGATGCTTAAAGCTTGGTCGCTATCCTCAGAAAGAGAAAAACTCGACGCTACGGAAAGCGCCTTGCTGCCTTGGTAGATATGTGCCCCCGACGAACCCTCCGAACGGGTAAATGAGCACTCCCCCGATAGAAGAATCGCAGAGGAACTATAGTTATCGATGCAATATGTTGTGGCTGAAGAGTTCGAACTCGTAACGCTAAAGTCAACTGAATCAATGCTTAAAGTATACGAGTCTCCATAAACTACTACTCCATAGGCAGTTCCATTACTGCTGCTTACTTGGGACGAAATTGATGATCGTACTCCACTGCTAGAAGGCGCAATATCAACGTTTCGGGTATTGTACACCGCATATGAGTACGTAGCCCCAGCTGCCGATATGGCAGCGCCACGTATTCTATACGCACCTCCGCTGCCATACGAACGCATACCATAAGCAGTGCTAGCACCTGAAACTGCAGACACCGACCCACCATTTATTTCAACATCTCCGGCAGAGCTTCCATACGTATAGATTCCACATGCCGCCAAGTTTGTTGCTTCAACAGAGACATCAATACCATCAAGTACTACAGAGCCACTTGCCACATAAACCCCATAGGCATCGCCATATGAAGCGACAGTAGTGTCATAGACGCTAATTGGCACCGAAATCGTGAGTGTTCCCGTTCCTCTTTGCGCAATACCAACGGTGTAATCGCTTAAGTTATCGGCACCCTTCAGACCATATATGGACGGTTGGTTTTCGTTTGTCGAAAGGATTGTAACGTTCGCATTTGAGTAATTCGTAAGATGCCCGATGGTATAACCCGCTAAATCTACTGTATAAGACAGACTGGAGGGGTCAGAGCTAGCTGCTTCCTC
>CAZOMM010000042.1:0-17419 GCA_964581165.1 uncultured Coriobacteriaceae bacterium | reverse complement strand
CACCCAATGCCGCTACAACACCCAGTAACGACGAGCAAGTTTCTTGGGTTCCTGCAGCAGGTGGCAGTCATGTAAGCACGCTGGGCAATCACAAAATTAATGCAAAAGGAATCATGATAATCATTGCAGTAGTTATTGCTATTTTGGCTGCAGCCTATTTTGGTGCCTCCTACTTTTTTATGTCTCATTTTGGCTTTAAAACCACCATCAATGGAGTTAATTGCTCCTTTATGACTGTCGAGGATGTAGATCAGCTAATGGCTGACACTGCCGCAGAATACACACTGGAGCTAATTGAGAGAGGCGACGAGAGCGAAATCATAGATGGTGATGATATTGGAGTCAGCTATGATTTAGATTCAAATCAGGTTCAAGCATTATTAGATGATCAAAATCCCTTCTTGTTCTTTATGAGATTGTTTGATTCTGATTCTGAAGATCTCAGTGTGGAATTTCTTTTTGATCAAGAGCTGCTCGACGCTCATATCGCCACACTCGATTGTGTAGTTGATGAGGATGTAACCCAGCCTCAAAATGCGTACCTAGAATTTGATGGCAGCAGCTATGTTGTTTGCGAAGAAGTTTTAGGAAACGTCATAGACACCGAAGTTTTGTCTACAGTTATTGCTGATACCGTAAAAAGCGGCCTAGATTCGGTGGATCTAGACGAACAAAATTGCTATGTAGCTCCAGAAATCACAAGTGAGTCAGCTGAATTACAAGAACAAATTGAGCTTTTGAATACCTATGTTCCATTTGCACTTACCTACACATTTACCGATGGAAGCACAGAAGTCTTAGATGGAGTCACCGTTTTTGATTGGCTCACCATTGCCGATGATAGTTCTTATTCAGTGGATGAGGATGCTGTTAGATCTTGGGTTTCTGATTTTGCCTCTAGACACACAACAGTGGGATCCTCCAGAACATTTACCTCAGTTGATGGAAATACTTATTCAGTGTCGGGTGGAACCTATGGCTGGTCTGTAGACGAAGATGCTGAGGTAGAAGCCATTATCAATATGCTAGAAACCAAAGAGAGCGAAACACGAGATCCCTACTGGGCCACCACCGCTGAGGTAGCGAATGCAGCAGATGGAGAGGCCGACTGGGGATCAACTTATATCGAACTCAACTTAACTAGCCAACATATGTACTTTGTGCAAGATGGAGAAATTGCCTTTGAGGCTGATGTGGTAACTGGTTTGCCCGATGGAGATCGTGACACACCTGAGGGTGTTTATTACATACTAGAAAAGTTGCTTGACAAAACTCTTGTTGGTGAAGCCGATGCCAACGGCAATCCAAGCTATCAGATTCCTGTTGATTATTGGATGAGAATAACCTGGACAGGAATAGGATTCCATGACGCAACTTGGCAGTCGTCATTTGGAGGCACTCGTTATCTTACCAATGGGTCGCATGGCTGCATTAATATGAGTTGGTCTGATGCAGCAACTCTTTACGACATGGTATGGGTGGGACTTCCCGTAGTTTGTCACTTCTGAGTCGTTTTGGAATACTACTTCAACTTAGAATTAGCTAGCTTTGCCAGCTTTGCTTAGTTGATGCTGCCCTGCTTAGATGCTGATCTGTTGTGAAGCCTGACTTACTACAAAGTATGGCCATGACTTGAGTCGCGACTTGATCCTAGAACCTTCTAGAACTCAATTCCTTTGCGGGCTTTAATGCCTTCGTCGTAAGGATGGCGTTCTTTGCGCATCTCGGTAATATAGTCAGCCTGATCAAAAACCCACTTGGTCGGAGAATGTCCCGTAATGACCAGCTCTAGGCTGTCTGGCTTGTTGCAGACGATGCTTCGTAGTAGATCTTCATCAAGGACATCTTGTTGCAAGGCATCTAAAACCTCATCAAGAACTAAGAGATCACACTCATTGGCCTCAACCATTTTGATTGCCTTCTTTAGATTTGAGTTGTGAATGTCCCTTGTCTCTTGAAGCTGCTCAGGAGTCATATTCTTTATCCAAGTAGGTGCTGCCTTGCCTCTGATAACTGTGATATTTGGCAAAGCATTTAACTGCTCAAGCTCACCTGTAGCCATATCTTTTAGAAACTGAACTATAACAACATTAAGACCGCAGCCACTAGCGCGAAGAGACAAGCCCAAAGCACAGGTTGTTTTGCCCTTTCCATAACCGTAATAAACATGAATAAGTCCCCTGCGATCCATAAATCCCTCCCAAGTAGCAAAGCTATGTTCATTAAATGTACCAATAGGCATTATTGTAGCCACGAAGATATGTAAGGCCAAAAAAGTATTTCACAAATAACGGAGGGCTAAGTGCTCGTTACTCTACTAAGACACGGACAGATTTCAGCCAATGTAGAGAGACGATATGTTGGCTGTAAAACAGACGAAAAATTAACTGATGAGGGCATCCGTCAAGCAGAGATTGTTGATGCCCCCAAAGCAGAAAAGCTGTATGTCTCGCCTCTTACTCGCTGCAAGCAAACTGCACAAATTGCCTATCCAGACATGCCGATGACTGTGGTGGACGATCTAAGAGAGATGGATTTTGGGATTTTTGAGGGCCGAAGCGCTGATCAGATGATCGATTTTAAACCCTATAGAAACTGGGTAGATAGCATGTGTGTCGACCCAATTCCCGATGGGGAAAGCATGGAGGATTTTGACAGCAGATGTGCCAAGGCCTTTGAGGAAGTAGTAAATAAAAGCATGGCACAGGGACATCAAAGCATAGCTTTTGTGATACATGGCGGAACAATAATGTCGATAATGGGAAACTTTAATGACGAAGGAAAAGCCTATTTTGAGTATCACTTAAACAACTGCGAGTATTATCTTTGTGATTGTGAGCTTGAAAAGTCCACTAATAAAATCAAGCTACATAGAATTGGAGGCAAAAACCCCGAAGGCTCCCTGCCTCCATCGCCACCTAATTCAAACGGAAAATAAGCAAATTAAGCAAATAGAAAAGCTGCCGTAGCCACAATAGCAACGGCAGCCTAGCTGCTTTCGTATCAACAATCATATGAACTGACTCAATACGAGGGTTCAATACAACATACGCCTTTATTTATCTGGCTTCACTTAGTAGCTATTCCCTCTTGCGCTCAAGTAGTGTTTCTAGCAGCTTATGCCACTGAATTTCGTCTTGAGTATAAGCACGTCTAGGATCTTCTTCGCTCATCTTGCTTAGATCAGCTTCCAGGCTTGCAAGCTCTCCAGCATTTGCCAGTCGATCAACATCAGAAAGAAACACAGCTCTGTTAGCAAGCACAATAACCTCATTGCCATCAACCTCGGCAAAACCGCCAAGAACAGCAATGGAGA
This sequence comes from uncultured Coriobacteriaceae bacterium, assembly GCA_964581165.1. GTDB lineage: Bacteria > Actinomycetota > Coriobacteriia > Coriobacteriales > CADBOM01 > CAZPAN01. The sequence continues at coordinate 14,103 of CAZOMM010000042.1, read as the reverse complement.
GCTTCTCTCCATCTGGACTAGTGATCCTAATTGCCCCCGGGCTAAGCGTTGTAACCACAGGTGAGTGCAATCGATAGATACCCATCTCACCAAAAGCTGCAGGTATCGTTACAAAGGTTACATCCCGCTCAAAATAGGACTTCTCTGGGGTAACTATTTCGCAGCGCATGGGCTCGGCCATGTTCTCACTGCTCCTCAGCCATCTCTTTTGCTGCAGCATAAACATCATCGATGGATCCCTTGTAGCGGAAAGCCTGCTCGGGAATCTCGTCGCACTTGCCATCAACGATGTCTGCAAAAGACCTGATTGTATCTTCGAGCTTTACATAAACACCTTTGTTGCCTGTGAACTGCTCGGCCACATGGAAGGGCTGACCCAAGAATTGCTGTATCTTGCGAGCCCTGCTTACGGTGAGTTTCTGCTCCTCGTTTAGCTCATCCATTCCCAAAATAGCAATGATGTCCTGCAAGTCGTTGTACTGTTGCAAGATCTCTTGTACAGCCATTGCAACCCTGTAATGCTCTTCGCCAACAATCGAAGGATCAAGAGCCCTAGAGGTGGATTCCAGCGGATCTACAGCCGGATAGATACCAAGCTCAGCAATAGAACGAGAAAGAACTGTGGTGGAATCTAGATGGATAAAGGCAGTAGCAGGAGCCGGGTCGGTCAAGTCGTCTGCGGGAACATAGATTGCCTGCACAGAGGTAATAGAGCCTGTTTTTGTAGAAGTAATTCTTTCTTGCAGGTCGCCCATCTCGGTAGCAAGCGTTGGCTGATAACCCACAGCCGAAGGCATACGTCCCAAAAGTGCAGAGACCTCAGAACCAGCCTGGGTAAAACGAAAGATGTTATCGATAAACAAAAGAACGTCTTGGCCCTGATCGCGGAAGTATTCAGCCACGGTAAGCCCCGATAGACCAACGCGCAAACGTGCTCCAGGAGGCTCATTCATCTGCCCATAAACCAAGCAGGTCTTGTTGATAACCCCCGACTCAGTCATTTCGAGGTAGAGATCTGTACCTTCTCTGGTGCGCTCGCCTACCCCGCAAAAAACTGATGTTCCACCGTGCTCTTGAGCAAGATTATTAATGAGCTCCATGATGATGACTGTTTTGCCTACTCCAGCACCACCAAATAGACCTGTTTTTCCACCCTTGATGTAAGGCTCAAGCAAGTCGATAGCTTTGATTCCGGTTTCGAAGATCTCGGTATCGGTTACCAACTTTTCGAACTCTGGAGCCTTCCTGTGAATTGGATAACGCTCCTTGATATCGGGCATGTCACCGCCATCGACAAGCTCGCCGGTTACATTCCAGATGCGTCCCAGAGTTTCTTCACCCACCGGCATCATGATTGGATTGCCGGTATCGATTACCTCGATGCCGCGCTCCAAACCATCAGTCGAAGACATGGCAACAGTCCTAGCGATGTTGCCGGGGAGATGCGTCTGCACCTCAAGGGTGGTGTTGACATGTCCGAAGGGCGTATCAGTGTCGATCTTTAAAGCGTTGTAGATAGCCGGAAGCTGATCCGCCGAGAACTCAACGTCTACAACCGGCCCGACAACACGAATCACATGTCCTACGTTCATATCCTGATCCTTCTCTTGCATATCAATCAGTCCTCGGCCGCTGCCGCTCCCCCAACGATCTCGGTAATCTCGGTGGTGATGGCACCCTGCCTTGCCCTATTGTAGATTCTTCCAAGGGTCTCAATCATCTCTGTTGCATTATCAGTCGCAGCCTTCATAGCCTTGCGTCTAGCACCTTGCTCGGCAGCTGCCGAATCAAGCAGAGAATGAAAAATGTCAGTTTCTAGATAGCCTGGCAACAAAGATTCAAGTACAGAGTTCTCATCGGGCTCAAACTCAAACTCTCCAAGTAAAGGCATATCGCTTAAATCATCGTCGGTGCTAATTTCACCGTATTTGTCCACAGAATAAACATATAGCAGCTCTGCTGGATCTATCGGCAAAATCTTTTCGTCCACCAGATCTTGATCAGCAGCATTGCGCGCATGGTTGTAAATAACGTGCAAACTGTCAATGTCTTTTTGAATGAACATCTCGGCAGAAATAGAGGCAATCTCACGAGCCTGATCTAGAGTTGGATCTGCGGAAAGATCTCTAAACTCTCTTATCATCTTGTAGTTTCTATATGCAAAGTATGCAATGGCTTTTTTGCCACAAGCTATAAGATGAACTTCTTTTCCCTCGGCACGACGCTTCTTAATGATCTTGTCGCAATACCGCAAAACTGAGCTGTTAAAAGCCCCAGCGAGTCCTCTATCCGAAACAACAGCCACAAGCAGTATTGCACCGCTTTCATCCCTCTTTTCGAGTAGAGGATGCGAAGAATCTGCAGAAGACCTGCTCAAATGAGCAAGCATTCTATTGATGGCCTTGGCATAAGGAGTCGATGCGACTGCCCTTTCGGTTGCCCTACGGATCTTGGCCGACGCAATCATCTCCATAGTGCGAGTGATCTGTGCAGTCGACTGAACGGCATCGATCCTCTTTTTTATGTCTCGGATCCCTGCCATATCCTAGACCGCCTGGTTCTTAGTAGAACTCACAGCAAACTGCGACCTAAAAGAAGCAATTGCATCTTTTAGCTGAGCAGAAATCTCGCTGCTGAGTATCTTTTGCTCCTCAATTGCAGCAGGTAGCTCTGGATGAGCATTATGCATGTAGTCAATTAGCTCTGATCGGAATCTGAGCACATCGCCAACAGGAATATCATCCATAAAGCCTTCGTCGCCGGCAAAGATAGCAATAACCTGATCGCTAACAGCCATTGGCACATAGCGACCCTGCTTTAAAAGCTCGGTCATTCTCTCGCCTCGATTGAGCTGATCTTGCGTAGACTTGTCCAGATCGCTTCCAAACTGAGCGAAGGCCTGCATTTCTCTATAAGCAGCAAGATCGAGTCTAAGCGATCCAGCAACCTGCTTCATTGCCTTTATCTGGGCGCTACCTCCAACCCTAGATACCGAAATACCTACGTTAATAGCTGGACGCTGTCCCTGATAGAAGAGGTCTTGCTGCAAGAAAATCTGACCGTCTGTAATCGAGATTACATTGGTTGGGATATAGGCCGAAACGTCTCCTGCCTGAGTCTCAATGATGGGCAGGGCCGTTAGCGAACCAGCCCCATTTACATCCGAGAGCTTAACTGCACGCTCCAAAAGGCGACTATGCAAGTAGAAGATGTCTCCTGGATAGGCCTCACGTCCCGGCGGGCGTCTAAGAGTTAGCGACATCTGCCTATATGCAGTTGCTTGCTTGGATAGATCGTCGTAAACGCAAAGAACATGACGACCAGGATTGTCAGCAGAGGCGGGTTTGCCGTCCTCGCCGTTATACATAAAGAACTCGCCCATTGCAGCGCCTGCCATGGGGGCAATGTATTGAAGAGGAGCACTATCCGAAGCCGAGGCCATTACAACAATTGTGTAGTCCATAGCTCCGTAACGCTCAAAAGTCTCGACAACAGAGGCAACCGTTGAGGCCTTCTGACCAATTGCCACATAGATGCAGATCATGTCCTTGCCTTTTTGGTTGATGATCGCATCTACGGCAATTGCAGTCTTACCCGTTTGTCTGTCGCCAATGATAAGCTCACGCTGTCCTCTACCAATGGGAATCATCGAGTCTACAGCAATAAGGCCGGTTTGAACCGGCTCGTTAACAGGCTGACGGTCGACAACACCTGGAGCCCTAAACTCCACAGGCCTGTAAGCCTCGTGCTCGATAGGACCTTTGTTGTCAAGAGGTTGACCAAGTGGATTTACTACACGACCAATGAGTCCCTTACCGCAAGGAACCTCCATAATACGGCCAGTAGTCCTAGCCTGGTCGTTCTCTTTTATGAGAGTTGCATCACCGAGTAAAACAGCACCAACCTCATGCTCCTCGAGGTTTTGGACAAGCCCGTAAACTATGCGTCCATCCTCTCCGACAAACTCAAGCAGCTCACCGGACATAGCATCGCGCAAGCCATCTACCCTAGCAATTCCATCACCAACTTGGATAACCGTTCCTGTCTCCCTCGACTCAACTGAGGTTCTAATTTCTGCAAGCTGCTTTCTCAGCGCCGCGTCGATAGAGGTGGCGGAAATCTCTGCCATGCTTAAATCTCACCTCCAGTAGGCGGTTTGCAAAGAGCCACGCGAGACTCCTCCAGCATAGTTGCCATACTGGCATCAATACTTCTTCCGCGCGCGCTCATAATTATTCCCCCGATAATCGAGGAATCCACTTTTTCAACCAGGAGTGCATCGCAGCCAAAATCACTAGATAGCTTGGCTTTAATAATCTCACGCAGACGATCATCTAGCTCCACAGCTGTAACTACCTCTACTATCACAGCTCCAAGGCTTTCTTCTGCCCTAGCAATATATGCATCGGCAATTCTGCGAATAAGATCAATGTCGCCCTGAATAGCCATCGTAACTAGTACCTCACGCAGACCATCAGAAAAAGTCTCAAAAGTTCCTTGAGCCATTTGTCTGCGTAGATCCTCATCGATGCTCTCATTAGCAAAGGCAGTAGCCAAGTTGCTGTTCATGTAGTAAGCCGTAACAAGACTCTCAAGCTCTGTATATAGCTTAATAATTAGCTCGGTATCCCCACCTGCACAGTGCAAAATAGCATCTGTGTAGGCCTCAACTACCATCTTGTCGATACTACGATCAGCCGGCATTCAAACTACCTGCCTCTTCTACATAGCGCTCAATAATTTTGCGATGCTCATCGTCGCTTAAATCGCTGCCAATAAGCCTGCCTGCAATAGAAATCGAAATATTTGCCACCGAGCTTTGCAGTTCTGCAGCAACAGCCCGCTGATCGGCTATAGCAGCAGCATGAGCACGCTCAACAATTGTCTTGGCCTCAGCCTGAGCTTCAGTCTCGATTCTTGTTCTCGTAGCCTCGGCCTGAGTTTTGGCCTCTGTGAGAATCCGAGCTGCCTCGTTTCGAGCATCCTCAAGAAGCTTCTCTTGCTCCTCTAAGGCCCTAGCGCTTTCAAGCTTGCTCTGCTCAGCCTGTTTTAAATCGCCTTCGATTGTCTTGGCACGCTTATCGATCATTCCCGTAATGACCGGATAAACAAACTTTGCAAAAACAATCCACATGATCATAAAAGCAATGATCATGGGGATAAACTCGGTCATGTTAGGCATGAGCAGCGCAAGACCGTCTGCGCTCTCTTCTTCGCTTTCGGAAGCTCGTGCCACAAAGGGCGCTAGAAGCGTCATAGCAAACGCAAGGGCAGCACTAAGCCACACCAGCCTGCCGTATGCTTTTGTGCTCATCACTTGATGCACCTCCGCTTGTCCTTGCCCTTGAATACCTGACAGCATGAGCTATCCAGAAATAAGTGCAAGAACCAGACCGATCAAACCCAGCGCCTCTGAGAAGGCTGCAGCAAGAATAAAGATGGTAAATAGACGACCTTGAACCTCGGGCTGACGAGCGATTCCGGTAGCGGCACCAAAAGCTGCAAGGCCAATACCAAGGGCAGCCCCTACGACTCCAATACCATATCCGATGACTACCACGATTCCTCCTTGTGTTCATCTTTTAGCCGCACACTTAGCATTGCGACCAACCTTTTCGCAAAAACGGATCGGAACCATTCCTTTCCGTAATGCCCCCTCTAGTGCTCCTCTTGAATAGCCAGTTGAATGTACACCGACGACAGGAGCGAAAACACATAAGCCTGAAGACAGGCAACCATAAGCTCCATAAAGTACATCACGATCAAAAAGACCATCCAAAAGATTCCAGGCAGTGCACCTGTAAATGCAGCAAGCGTGAAATCTTGAATCACAGGTCCAATGTAGACAGATGCAAGTATTGCAAAGGCACCGAGTATCAGATGACCAGCATACATGTTGGCAAAAAGTCGAACAGATAGAGTAACTATCCTAAGGAATGTCGAGAAAAGCTCAATAAGCCAAACAAGCACATTCATTGGGAAAAATACTCCCTTGGGAGCAAAGGATCCGATGTATTTGCCCAAGCCCTGAGCTTTGATTCCGTGAATAACAAAGTAAAGAAAAGAGATGACGGCCAGTGCCACAGTGACACCCATTGCGCCGGTAGCAACGCTGACACCAGGAATTAAGCCTATCAAGTTTGAAACGAGGATAAAAAAGAAAATCGTCATCAAAAAAGGCATATGCCTATCGGCATCTTTGCCCATGACGTTGTAGCCTACATCTTGCCTGAACCACTCCATCAAGTGTTCTATGCCGCCAGAAAGCAAACCTTTGGGAATGAGCTTCACGCTCTTGGCTGCATAGATCATAAGCACAAAAAACAGCACAATGGAGATGAATAGCCAAAACGTGTACTGCGTCATAAATGGATAAATCTGCTCGCTGGATTTGCTGGCAAGCAGTTCTTGCATGTGGGAGCTAAACTCCGCCATTGCATCCATCTGACTCAAACCCCCAATACCTAAGACTTTTTACTAGAAGTTCTCGTACCATGCCGACCCAAGGCAGCCCAAACAGCCACACTTGCAAGAAAAGTCGAAATTAAGACCAGAGCATAAACCAAAAGCGAATCTGGTACAAGAAAATAGCAAGCAAGAATCTCAAGTGTCATAAGGACAAGCGAAGTAAAGACCAAAACAAGTCCCACCCCAATTGACATCGAAGACCCCCGAGCGCGATACGCTCTCGCTATCTTCCTCTGAAGCAAGAGCGGCAAAGCCCCTACAAGCCCAGAAGCAATGCCGACCGCAACAGAAACGACCATCTAAGCCCCGTAACGAGATACCTCTCCCTCAAACAACCTTGGAAATAGTATCAGAGGCTTTTGTTAAATATGAAAAAAAAAGATAAGTTTTAACAAAATATTGGATAGAAATAATCTTTATAAAAATAACTTTAAATACAAGATGTTATACAACAAAGGGGATATGTCCAAAAATAGTGATATTTAGTGCCGCTGCCTCTAAGCAGACTCATATGGATGTTTTTCAGCCTATTTTCATATAAAAAGTAGTTCAAGCTAGTGCAAATAATCGGCTTAGGGGCAGCTAAGGAGCAGTCAGGAAGATGCCCGACTGCTTAGCAGAATGCCTAAGGTTTCGTTAAAATCGCTTTCGAAATTAGCAGGCAGCTGGCAAGTGCCTAAGCACAATACCAGCTTCGTCCAGCATCTCCTCAGACAATTCGTCTGGATAAGAATTCTCGTAAACAATTTCAACAATACCTGCATTGATAAGAATTTTGGCGCAAACAATACAGGGCTGATTGGTGCAATAGACAGTAGCTCCATCGATTGGAACACCATGTCTAGCGGCCTGGATTACTGCATTTTGCTCGGCATGGGTTCCACGGCAAAGCTCGTGCTTTTGCCCAGAAGGAATCCCTAACTGTTCACGCAAGCAGCCCCTAGTCAAACAATGCTCCAAACCGGTAGGTGCACCGTTATAACCTGTAGCAAGTATTCGCTTGTCCTTTACTATGATTGCTCCAACGTGGCGTCGAATACAGGTGGAGCGCTCCGCTACATCGCGGGTAATTGTTTGAAAGTACTCATCCCAACTAGGCCGAGTTAGCACTTCGTCAGATGAATTCATTTACAAATCACATTCCATCGTAGATTGGATGTTGAGCCAGCATATCCGAAACCTCAGCAGCAACCGAATCTTGCACAGCCTGGTCGTCCTTGGCAAAGAGAGCCTTGGCAATAAGCTCGCCTATACGATAGGCTTCGTCGGCTCCAAAACCTCTAGTGGTTATAGCAGGAGAACCAACACGTATTCCACTTGCAACCGAAGCTGGCTGAGTCTCGTTGGGTATAGTGTTTTTATTGCAGGTAATTCCTACCCTGCCAAGGAGTTCCTCGGCCTCTTTGCCAGTTGTCTTGGCTGGGGTTAGATCTACCAAACACAGATGATTATCGGTTCCACCAGAAACGAGCCTAAGTCCACCATTGGTCATGCCCTCAGCGAGCTTAGAAGCATTTTCTATTACCTGCTTGATGTAGGTGGTAAAGCTATCTTGGAGAGCCTCGCCAAAGGCAACAGCCTTTGCCGCAATTACATGCATTAGAGGACCTCCCTGAATACCTGGGAAAATGATCCTATCAATTTTGACAGCCAGTTCATCGTCATTGCAAAGAATAAATCCACCCCTAGGACCACGAAGTGTCTTGTGTGAAGTAGAGGTAACAATGTCAGCATGACCTACTGGCGTGGGATGCATGCCCGCAGCAACAAGTCCTGCGATATGAGCCATATCAACAACTAGCTTAGCTCCCACACTGTGCGCAATCTCGGCAAAGGCAGCAAAATCGATGATTCTTGGATAAGCCGAGGCACCAGCAACTATAAGTTGTGGTTTTTCGCGCTCAGCCATATCGGCGACATGTTGCATGTCTATGGTCTCAGTCTCAGGATTTAGACCATAGGAGACCGACTGAAAAATCTTCCCCGAAAAACTAACCTTGGCACCATGCGTTAGATGCCCACCGTTTGAAAGATCCATACCCATGATCTTGTCACCGGTATTGAGCAGTGCCATATATGCAGCCATATTGGCAGACGATCCGCAATGAGGCTGCACATTAGCATGCTTGCTTCCAAACAGCTTACAGGCGCGACTCCTTGCTAGATCCTCCGCCTTATCTACCTCTTCGCAACCACCGTAATATCTTTTACCCGGATAGCCTTCGGCATATTTGTTAGTGAGTACTGTTCCCATGGCTTCCATCACAGCCACAGATGTGAGATTTTCGGAAGCTATCAGTTCGATACAAGTTCTCTGTCTGGTGAGTTCTGCATTGATTATCTCGGCAACTTCGGGATCACACTTACTGAGATTGCTGTAGTTCACAGGTTACTGCCTTTCATCGTCGAGCATGCTTATTTTTTCCACTCTACCAGCATGCCTGCCACCCTCAAAAGCTGTATTGAGGAAGGCCTCTACTATCCGTTCATTTTCGCTCTCATCCACAAAACGGGACGAAAGGGTGACAACGTTTGCATCGTTGTGCTGACGAGCCAAGAGAGCCATTTCGGTACGAGTTACATTTGCTGCTCTAATACCCGGGATCTTGTTGGCCGCAATAGACATCCCAATACCTGTTCCGCAAAGCAAAACTCCCATCTGTGCCTGTCCAGAAGCCACAGCTCTGGCAACTTTGGCGGCAAAATCGGGATAGTCTACTCTGTCGGAACTGTTGCAACCCATGTCAATGACATCATGGCCGAGGCTATTGATGAAATTAGCCAGTGCGTTTTTTTGCACATATCCAGCGTGATCACAGCCAATTGCAATTTTCATCAATACCCCTATCGTTTTGTTGCAACTAAAGTTTTGAGAAATCATCATTTGATATTTTTGCTACAAGCGATTTTTCTATGTTAAACCAGAGTTAGCACGATTCTTGGATGGCTGCGCGCAGAAGTCGCACTGGACTCGGGCAGCCCTCGTCAACGATGGCAACGATGCTAACGGTGGTTTAACACAGAAGTGATCTTAGGGCTTCTAGGCCTTGTGTGGGACTTTCGGCCGACATATAGGATTCAGCTTAGTCCTTCTCAACAATACCTAAAGATTCCAGCGCCTCATTTACTTCTTCTTCGCCCTCTAAGAAAAATTCTGCTTCTTTGGGGTCTAGATGACGCATGAGTGTAATTAACTCTCCGACATGAACCTTTTCTTCGTCACGAATATCTGCCAATACGGCCTTAGCAACCGGATCCTCAGTTGCCTGATAATGCGCATCATAAAGAAAAATTGCTTCTAACTCCCCAGCAATATCATGGCGAAGTGCTTGCATAAGTTCTGCATTTGACATCTTTCTGTCAACATTTCCGGGGAAGGGGTTTGGGAACGAAGGCATATAAGGGTCTCCTCTCTCCTTATAAAACAAATCGTATTGCAAAGATCGCTACATTCTAATAGAAGCCTTGCAAAAAGATACAACTTAAGACCTTTGCAAGAAAATGGGAAATCAACTAGGACGATTGGGAAATCGGGGCAATGGAGGTAGTAGAGGCAGCTAGGGCAGTGGAGAAAATCGGAGGTGATCTGGCTAGTTAGGCAACGGGGGCTTTACAGAGCCTTCACGAATAAGTTTAGGTACACCACTTGCATATGAAATAATTGTTGAAGGGACTCCTAGTGGGATTGTTCCCCCGTCAATCAATACAGCAACCTTGCCCACGATGTTTTTATCGAGATCTAAAACCGAAGCAGCTGCGGGATAGCCGTGTATGTTGGCGCTTGTTGTAGCCAGTGGAAGGCCGCAGGCTTGAATAAGCGCTAGAGCAATCTGGCTATCTGGTATGCGTAGGGCAATTGTGCCATCGTTTGCCCTATAAGCGGGCGGCACCTTCTCGGAAGCTTTTACAACAATTGTTAGGGCTCCGGGCCAGTGATCATTTGCAAGTTCTATGCAAGATTGGGGCAAATCGGCACCATATAAGGCTAGGTCGTCTGGAGAAGAAACTAGCCAAGGTAGGGTTTGGGCACGATCTCTGCATTTGATATCAAAAATCTCACCGGCATCCCCACCAGACAGAGCAGCCATCCCAATTCCATATACTGTGTCTGTTGGAAAGATCACGGGATATCCATCGAGTAAAGCTTTTGCAGCTTGTTCAATTGCGGAAGAGTCGGGATTATTGAGATCGACTTTTAAGATCTTTGTGTTTTGCTGTGTCATCCTCGCTACTCTCTCTGATTTTTAGGCTGAGCTGAAGTTTGAGTCTATGTCCGGGCTGAAGTTTAAGCCTATGCTAAAGCAGAATTGAGACGATTGTCGGATGAGCGTGCGTGCAATACGCGCTGGACTCGGTGCTGAAATCGGTACTGGACCCGAGTAGTCAAGGCTGGTTTAGCGTAGGGAAATTTAAACATTATTCAACACAGCGCCTAGCTACAAGAATCCTGTTGCGACCCGCAAGATCCTTGACAATCTGAACACTATCTACTTCGATCCACGAATATTCTCGTGCGACCTCAGCTGCTCTTTCTAGGCTGTCCTCGTCAAGCTCAAAGGCCAACAAAGCTCCTGGATTCAGCAGGCACTCAGCTCCATCAAGAATACGCTTAAAAACATCTAATCCATCAAGGCCTCCATCAAGTGCTAGCTCAGGCTCCCAATCAAGGACCTCTTTAGGCATAGATTCAAACTTGTCTCTTGGAACATAAGGCGGATTGGAAACAAGCACATCAAAGGAATCTTGACCACAAACAGGCTCCAATAAATCCCCGCAAAGCACCTTGAGCCTATCGGATACTCCTGCTTTTTTTGCATTATCTAAACTGAGTTCGCAAGCAGCCATGGAGATGTCAACGGCAATTACCTGCACATTTGGAGCTTCGCTTGCAATTGAGACACTTATAGCTCCACTGCCACAGCAAAGATCAAGAACACGTGGATTTGCCTTATTTTTAGCAAGATGATCCAAATAATCCAAAACTACTTGCACCAAGATTTCGGTCTCTGGCCTTGGGATAAAAACCCCAAAACGCGCAATTAAATCGAGTCTTCTAAAGGGAGCGTGTTCGCAAATATACTGAAGAGGCTCGCCGGCCGCCCGTCGCTCAAGCAAAAACTCAAGGCGAGCAAGCAAATCCTTTGATAGAAGTTTGTCCATATACAAATCCAGCTGCCCCGGATCTGTATCTATCAAAAAAGCAAGGATCCAACGTGCAGAAAGATCTGGATGTTCATCTCCTGCCTCAGATAAGGCAAACGAGGCGCTCTTAAGCGCCTCGTTAACAGTTAATTGCTCGTTTATGGATTGCGCGTCTTTAGGTTGCTCGTCTTGCCCCAATCGCTCAACTTGCCCTAGCTGCTCGTCATGTCCCAATTGCTCGTCTCTACCACAAAACTTTTGTCCCGCAGAGCTGCTCACTCAACGGCCTCCTCCAAGCGCTTAGCACGATCTGCCGTTACTAGAGCGGTAATAAGCTCGGCAAGGCCATTCCCGCCCTGCCCAAGCAGAATGCCGTTATAGGTGCCGTTATAAGCAATCCTGTGATCTGTCACACGATCCTGGGGGCCATTGTAGGTTCTGATCTTTTCGGCACGATCGCCCGAGCCAATTTGACTGCGTCTTTGTGCACCAAGCTCAGCCTGCTGCTCGGCCAGCATTTTGTCGTAAAGCCTAGCTCTTAGCACTTGCATAGCCGCTTCGCGATTTTGCAGCTGTGACTTTTGATCCTGAGATTGAACAACCAAACCACTTGGTAAATGCGTGATGCGCACTGCAGAGTCTGTGGTATTTACGCACTGGCCGCCAGGACCGCTAGCGCGATAAACATCGATCCTGATATCGTTTTGGTTGATCTCAACCTCAACTTCATCAGCCTCTGGCAATACCGCCACCGTAGCCGTAGAAGTATGAATGCGTCCCTGAGACTCCGTCTTGGGAACGCGCTGTACCCTATGAACACCACTTTCGTACTTCATGAGGGAATAAACCTTATCGCCCGAGATCTTAAATTGAATCTCTTTATATCCCCCAGCCTCAGACTGAGAAGAGCTGATGACCTCCATCTTCCAATGCTGATCATCAGAAAAACGCGAGTACATCTTAAAAAGATCACCCGCAAAAATCGCAGCCTCGTCGCCTCCAGCTCCTGCGCGAATTTCGACGATGATATTTTTGTCATCGTTGGGATCACCCGGCAAAAGCATGATCTTGATTTCGTCCTCCAATGAGGCAATTTTGGCTTCTTCTACCGCAAGCTCCTCTTGAGCCATCTCCTTCATCTCGGGGTCATTCTCGGTTTTAAGTAGCTCCTTGGCAAAGTCGATTTCATCCATGGAATGAATGTATTCCTCTGCCTTTTTAGCTAGTTGGCTTTGAGATGCATGCTCTTTTGCCAGCCTCGTATACTCTTTTTGATTCGATACGATGTTCGGGTCACCTAGCTTGGCTTCTAGCTCCTTATATGCTTCGATTATCTTCTCGAGCTTTTCTCGCATCTTTGAGTCATCCTCCAAATCCAGTCAAACGTTTGGATCATATCACAGGACCACAAACCTCAAGACAAGCCTACCGTAGGCGCTACTATTAAAAGAGCTATGCTTGATTGGCTTGATTGCATTGTTGGCAGCAGAAAAAGAGGTGACATGCCAAAACCAAATAAACAACATGCAAGCACAGATGACATAATTTCCACAATCAAGAGAGCAACTGGTGGAGCTTCTTGGGCTGGGGCACTGGCATTTCCTTTGAGCCTGAGCTTTATTTGCACCGGAATGGCCTCGTGTTACGGAGTTGGAAACATCTGGGAATCGTTGATGCTTTTGCTCTTTACAATTTGCCTACAAGGCGTAAACCTTTCGGCACGAGCGCTGGGTGGAATCGAGGATGCCCAGCGAGAACGAGCCGAGTACCTCGCGCTCAAGTTTGGTAAGTTTGCTGCGCAAAACCGCAGAATAGACCCAATGACATCCACTGCCGGAGATGCACGTTCAACGATGTTGGCATGTATATTCGCGGTCTTTGTTGCTCTTTCAATCCTAATTGGATATGCCTTTGTTTCGATGACAGCCGCAACATCTTCTCCAGACAGAATTTGGATAGCTCTTGCTTGTATAGTGGTTCTCACTGCCGTCGTTGGCTTGAGATACCTAGGTATTTGGAGGCATGGCTGCAGGCCTTATGGTTTGCTACTAGTGTTTGCAATTGGCTCGCTCATGGTTACAGGTGTCTTTTTTGCAATGGCAGGACAGCTGATTTCTGTTGTTGTGTATCCAGCAATAGGAACCGGGGCACTTGGATGTTCTCTTGCATCTATCTGCGAACTTGGAGGCATGGAAGAAGACTCGCAGATAGGTCGCAGAACCTTAGCCATAGCTGCAGGGGCGCGCATCGGAAAAGCAGCTCCTGCTGTTTTTGGAATATTGGCAATGCTATGGCTTGTCGCATTCCCAATAGCATCGGGGCTATCCCCGCTAAGTCTGGCATTTACGCTGTTTTACATCCCCTGGATTCGAGATTTGTTGGCGCTAAAAAAAGCAGGTCCAGCACAAATTGCTAGACTAGAATCCTCTATGGCCTTGTCTCACGTATTTGTAGCCTTAGCTTTTATGTTTTGTATCGCTGGCTCTAATATCG
>CAZOMM010000041.1:10027-17549 GCA_964581165.1 uncultured Coriobacteriaceae bacterium | reverse complement strand
GACTCGCGATAGGAGACTTTCTTGGTAGAAAAAATCACTTTACTGGCGATTTTTGTGGCCATAGCTGTTGGTGTTGGAATTTACTGTCGCAGAAACGCTGCAAATGTAGATGGCTTTATTCTTGGCGGCAGAAACGTTGGTCCATGGCTCTCGGCCTTTGCCTTTGGAACCTCGTATTTTAGTGCGGTCATCTTTGTGGGATACGCTGGTCAGTTTGGCTGGAGCTACGGTATCTCTGCATTGTGGATTGGTATTGGTAACGCCATTTTGGGCAGCCTTTTGGCGTGGTGGGTGCTGGGCCCTAGAACTCGCGAGATGACTCAGCGTTTGGGCGCGTCTACGATGCCAGAGTTTTTTGGCAAGCGCTTTGATAGCAAGGGTCTGCGTGTTAGCTCGGCCGCGATTATCTTTGTTTTTTTGATTCCCTATACAGCAAGTGTCTACAACGGTCTTTCGCGCCTGTTTGAGATGGCTTTTGGCCTGCCTTATGAGGTTTGCATTATTGGCATGGCTGCGATTACCTGCATCTATGTGGTACTTGGTGGCTACATGGCCACAGTACTCAATGACTTTTTGCAAGGCATTGTGATGCTGTTTGGAATTGTTGCCGTTGTGATGGTGGTTCTTTCGCAAAACGGTGGTTTTACCGAGGCTATTATTTCGCTTTCGCAGGTTCAGGCCGAGAGCAGCGAGATGCAAGGTGCCTTTACCTCGATGTTTGGACCTGACATTTTAGGACTTTTAGGCGTAGTGGTACTTACTAGCCTTGGTACCTGGGGTATGCCGCAGATGGTGCAAAAGTTCTACGCAATCAAGAGTGGTTCTGCAATTAAGCAAGGTGCTATTATCTCCACGTTTTTTGCCTTTGTGGTTGCCGGCGGTAGCTATTTTCTTGGTGGATTTGGGCGACTTTATTCTGGGCAAATTGATATGAGTTCTGCCGGAACTCCAGTTTATGATTCGATAATCCCTACCATGATCTCCGGTTTGCCAGACATCCTGATTGGCCTGGTAATTGTGCTTGTTCTTTCTGCTTCTATGAGCACCTTAAGCTCATTGGTTCTTACATCTTCGTCGGTACTTACCATTGATCTAATAAAGGGAAATGTGGTTAAAGACATGAGCGAGAAGCGCCAACTTTCTTGGATGAGAGTGCTGATCGTTATCTTTGTTGCAATCTCGGCTGCACTTGCACTTGTTCAGTACAACTCGCCAGTGACATTTATCGCGCAGCTAATGTCGGTTAGCTGGGGAGCTTTGGCCGGCTCTTTTCTTGGCCCATTTTTCTGGGGAATTTACAGCAAGCGCATAAGCAAGGCGGCTGTATGGGCTAGTTTTGTGTTGGGCGTTGGTATCACCATTGTCAATATGATCTTCTCTTTTATGACACCAATTAACTGCGGAGCCTTGTGTATGCTGATCTCCTTGGCTGTGGTGCCACTAGTAAGCTTGTTTACAAAGGCAGTGCCGTTTGAGATTTTGCCTCCTCGTGTATTTAGCGCTACCGACGACATGATCGACGAGATCGTAAGTGCCGAGATAGCAAAGGGAGCCGAGACTGTTGTCGATGCCAAATCGATGGCAACATCTGGACCAAAAGGTGTAGTTGCCGGACTTAGGCGCAAGGAGCGCAAGAGCAAGAAATAGCGGATGCCTATCGTCGCCATTGCAATGATTCCCAGAGCCAGCAGGGGTGAGAACAAAAGCAACAAAAGCCCTTCCATCGGAAATACAACTGCCTGCTGAATACTTTTGTCATAATACTGAGAAATGTTTAAGATCGACCTGTATCAATAAATAATGAATGAAATCTGAGTTATATGAAGGGCAACTGGGAAATAAAGGCCCTAGATGAGTCTAAGATCGCCGGGCTGTGTGACTCTTTGGGGATTTCCAAATTACTGGCATGCACATTGGTGGCAAGGCGACTGGAAGATCCTGAGGAGGCACAGAGGTTTTTAACACCTTCTCTCGAAAGAGATTGGCATGATCCTCTGTTAATACCGGGCCTTAAAGATGTGGTAGATGTTTTGGCTGATGCAATAGCAAGGCAGCGCAAAACTCTGATTTTTGGCGACTTTGATGCAGATGGAATTACAGCTAGTGCTGTGATGCTGCTTGGACTTAGAGCTTTGGGGCTAGAAGCATCTGTTTTTATACCACGCAGGCAAGACGAAGGTTATGGTCTTAGCTGTGCGGCGGTTGACCGCATACTCGGTCTGCCAGCACCTGATGGAAGCCCACAAGAGGCTGCCCTAAGTTATAGGCCAGATTTAATTGTTACCGTAGATTGCGGGGTATCGGGCGCATATGAGGTGGAGTATATGCGCTCCTTGGGTCTTGACGTTGCAGTTACAGATCATCACAACCCTCAAAAAGACGTACCCAGCAAAATTCCCGTTTGCAATCCTAGGCTCGATCCAAATTGCCCCTCTTGGGATTTGGCAGGGGTAGGAGTTGCCCTAAAGGTCATTCAAGTTCTTGGAGAAAAGCTGGGAAAAAAGGACATTTGGAGGGGTTTAATAGATCTGGCTGCTATAGGAACCATTGCCGACAGGATGCCTCTTCGTGGCGAGAACAGGGCTTTGGTTGCACGTGGGATTAGAATGATTCAAGAAAATCCTAGGCCAGGCATAGTCTCGTCTTTGGTCTATGCTGGAGAAACTCTCAAAGAAGTTAATTCGGTCTCGCTCTCGTATTCTTTGATTCCTCGCATTAATGCTGCTGGCAGGATGGCCGATGCTTCTATGGCCCTTGATATGATCGTTAGCAACGATCCAGTTGAAGCCGAAGGTCTAGCAGCTGCTTTGGAAGATGTTAATTCCAGACGAAGAGAAGCAGAGATTGAGCTTACAGACTGTGCCGAAGAGGCTATCAATTTGCAGTATCGTGGCGGCAGGGTTTTAGTTATTGGCTCAGAGGGCTGGCACGAGGGGGTTAAGGGAATAGTTGCCTCGCGTTTAGCCTCTCGCTATGGAGTTCCTACAATACTTTTCACGATTCAAGATGGTGTGGCTCATGGCTCTGGTCGCTCGGTCGGAAACGTTGATCTTTTTGAAGCCATCTCTACTGTTTCTGATCTTGTGGATAGCTTTGGCGGGCACAAATATGCAGTTGGACTGACTCTTCAAGCCGAAAGATTCGACGAATTTAAGACTAGGCTCGAGAACTATTTTTCAAAGCTGCCAGAGGATGAGTTTGTCTCGGCGGTGCCAGTGGATGGCGTACTTACTTTTGACGATCTAACAATGGATCAGGTTGCTTCACTTGCTAGATTGGAGCCTTTTGGAGAGGACAATCCCGAGCCTGTTTTTGCAATT
The DNA here is from genome assembly GCA_964581165.1 of uncultured Coriobacteriaceae bacterium. GTDB lineage: Bacteria > Actinomycetota > Coriobacteriia > Coriobacteriales > CADBOM01 > CAZPAN01. The sequence goes on along the minus strand of CAZOMM010000041.1, from coordinate 14,229 downwards.
ACCAACGCCTTTATTAACAGGGCGCGTGCAGTTGGGTCTAAGAAAAATCACCTCTCGTTTTCGATTACTAATGGAATTTCTGATGCTGCAGCCATTTATTTTCACTGCTCCGAAACCGACGAGTATTCATCGTTTGCAGCTCCAGTAGATCTTATTTTTTCCGCCAAGATCGAAGAGTTTAGAGGGATTACACAGATCAAGCTCAAAGTTAAAGACATGGTTCCATCTATTACGGGAGATGGGGAAGACAATGCAGATATTGCAGATTTTTTGGGAAGGCTCTACAAAGCTGCCGACCTAATGAAGCTTTCGACCCCATTGCCAAGTCATGGCTATGAAAAATCTGAGCTTGCAGGATTGGAACGCGAGGAGAGTGCTTCTTGGGTTTTGCCAACTGGTGAGGATGACGAATTTGCCAACTATGACATTAATGCGGAGCTTGCTATTGCATTAACTGGCTCTAAGTTTAGTTTGTATCCATCTCAACGCCAGACTCTAGAGCTGCTGGCGCAGGGAAAATCAGTTCTGTCTGTTATGGCTACAGGGCGCGGTAAATCGCTGGTTTTTTATATACACGCAGCCAGAACAGCCTTAATGGATGGAACTCAAAGTATGTTTGTTTACCCTCTTAGATCCCTGATAAACGATCAAGCCTTCCATCTGGGACAAAGTTTTGCGCGTATTGGTCTTTCGGCCCAAATTCTTACAGGAGAGACCCCTGCTGCCGATAGAGAAAAGATCTACGAAAGCTGGGAAGAGGGAGAAATCGACGTAATTTTAACTACACCAGAGTTTTTAGAGCTTCATCACGACAAGATCGAGAAATCGGGCTGCTTGGGTTTTATTGCTATCGATGAGGCTCATCACATAGCCGAGTCTAGTGATAGGCATAGGCCAAGCTATCGCAGGCTTGGATTTTTAAAAGAGGCTTTTCCCTATGTGAATATTCTTGCCGTAACAGCTACGGCTCCAGGTCCTTACGCAGATGCGATTATGGAAACCTTGGGCATAACAGAAGTGGTAAGCGATCCTACTCCTAGAAATAATCTGCGCATAGATGACAGACGATCTATTTCTGATAGGGCCACCTATTTAGCTACCCTGGCAGCCAGGGGAGAAAAAATGATCGTCTATGTTAATTCTCGCCAAGCAAGCATTGATATTGCCCGGACTCTTCGCAAGCGCTTGCCTGATATGGCTATGCAGATTGGCTATTACAATGCAACTCTTAATAGGGAACAAAGACAGCAGCTTGAGCAGTTTTTCCGTGAGGGAAAACTAACTGTAGTTGTGGCTACCTCGGCCTTTGGCGAGGGCGTTAACATTCCCGATGTTCGTCATGTTGTGCTTTACCACATACCATTTACTGCAGTGGCTTACAACCAGATGGCGGGCAGGTGTGGACGCGATGGGCTTCCCGCTTCGATTCATCTGCTATTTAATGAGGAAGATATTGCTCTCGATCGCGAGCTTATTCAGAGATTCTGTCCAACTCGAAACCAGTTAGAACTTCTCTATAAGGTAACTTGCCAGCGCAATGACGTTTTAGGTCGTCCGGTGGCTGAGGATGAGCTATTAGAAGCCTGCAAGATACAGAAGCTCGGTGCTAGAATGACCATCGAATCCGTTAGGTCGGGCATGGGTGTTTTTACTGAGCTAGGCTTGGCCGATGCAGTGCAGGGCAAGACTGGAAGGTCTTATGTCATGCATCGTGGAGCTCATAAGGTAGATCTTAAAACAAGCACCCGCTACCGTGAGGCCGTCATTGAGCTTGAACATTTTGACGGTTTTACCAAGTGGCTGATGAAAGAGAAAGTCTCTGGTCTTTTGGGAGGCATTAATAGGCCGCTTCTTCCAAGGATGTGATTGAGGGGATCTTTGGAATTGGCGGTGCGAGGACTGTCCAATATGCATGAAGATCCTATCAAGCAATTCGATAGCAGTATTGCAGTAGTTACACAGCCAGACGATGATGGCTACGATAAACTGCGGGCGCTGTGTGAGCTGTACTTAGACAAAAACGAACTTGAGCTTGTTGACCGCGCTCATGCATTTGCCAAGAAGGCTCATCAAGGGCAATTTAGAAAGTCTGGGGAGCCTTTTATAGTTCACCCCACTTCTGTGGCCACTATTCTTGCTGACATCAAGATGGATGCTCCAACTATTACGGCAGCCCTTTTGCATGACACGGTTGAAGATACCGAAATTTCTTTAGAAGACATAAAGGGGCTGTTTTCTGAAGAAGTGGCAAGTCTTGTTGACGGGGTTACAAAGGTTGGCAAGATCCAAATCGAATCGCTTACCGAGTCGCAATCGCGGAATTTTCGCAAGATGCTAATAGCTATGTCCAAAGACGTTCGCGTAATTGTGATTAAGCTGGCAGACCGTCTGCACAACATGAGAACCCTAATGGCACTTCCCGAGGACAGGCGAATCTATAAAGCCAAAGAAACCATGGAAATTTTTGCTCCCTTGGCTAATCGGCTAGGAATTAACTCGGTTAAGTGGGAGCTTGAAGATCTGTCGTTTTTCTATCTAGAGCCATCCAAGTATGCTCAGATCCAGCGAATGGTTGCAGAAACTCGTGAGGCTAGAGAAGAGTATCTCGCTCAAGCTATCAATATGCTTCAGGCCGAGCTAGAAAAGGTGGGGATCGAAGCCACAATCACCGGCCGTCCTAAGCATCTTTATTCCATCTATCAAAAGATGACTCAGAGAGAAAAAGGCTTTTCCGAGATTTATGATCTGATTGCTTTGCGAATAATAGTTAACGACATTAAAGATTGTTACTCAAGTTTGGGTGTGGTTCATACAATGTGGAGTCCCATGCCAGGGCGCTTTAAAGATTACATTGCCATGCCTAAGTTCAATATGTATCAATCGCTTCATACTACGGTGATTGGTCCTGCTGCTCGCCCCTTGGAGGTACAGATTCGTACCAAGGAGATGCACCGTATTAGCGAATACGGTGTGGCTGCGCATTGGAGATACAAAGCCAAAAACGCGGGGAAGAAAAAATCTGACGACGACTTTGAAGATCAGCTTTCGTGGCTGCGCCGCATGCTTGAATGGCAGGACGACACTCAAGATCCCAAAGAATTCATGGAGGCCCTCAAGGTCGATTTGTTTGACAGCGAGGTCTTTGTTTTTACTCCCAAAGGAGAGGTTATTAGCTTGCGCGCTGGTTCTACTCCACTTGATTTTGCCTATGCAATTCATACTCAGGTGGGGCATCATTGCGTGGGTGCTAAGGTAAACGGCGTTATTGTTCCGCTTGGTTATGAACTGCAAACCGGCGATCGCGTAGAAATACTTACTCAGCAAAATTCCAGCCCATCTAGAGACTGGCTCAACATCGTTAAGACCTCTTCGGCTAGGTCTAAGATTCGCTCTTATCTCTCCAAGGCATCCAAGGGCGATGATGTGATGCGTGGAAGAGACATTCTTGCAAAAGAGATGCGCAAAAGCGGCCTTGGAATTTCGTCGTCGCGCTCGGTGGCGGCCCTAAAAGAGCTTGCAGTTGAGCTTAACTTTAATCAACCAGATGATGTTTTTGCTCAAATTGGCAGTGGCAAGCTTTCGGGCAAACATGTTGCCAACCTAATGCTTAAGGCCATGCAGCACAATGCCGAGGCGCATGATGCAAGGGGTCAGGCAAGGCTTAATGAGCTTGCGGGCATGGATCTTGATTCCAAGCGGATCGTTAAGAGCAAGGTTCCAACAAAGTCGCGAAGCAGAAACAACACTGGGGTTGTAGTTAAGGGTATCGATGATGTCTTAATTCGTTTGTCGCAATGCTGCAATCCAGTACCCGGCGATGACATCCTCGGATTTGTAACTAGAGGGCGCGGAGTTACTGTTCACCGCAAGGATTGCCCCAATATCAAAGACCGCAAAGAGAATCCAGAGCGTTTCATAGAGGTTGAGTGGGATGTCACCAAAGAAGTCACATATCAAGTAGAGGTTTATATTGGTGCTGTTGATCGTACAAGACTTTTGCAGGATGTGGCCATAAAGCTGAGCGATTTGGGTGTCAATATCACATCTGCCAATACATTTTCTAACAAGGATGGCTTTGTGGAGATGCGGTTTTTGGTGCAGACCGGTAGTGCCGAGCAGATAGACCAGATTGTTAGGCAAATGCGTTCTATCGAAGGTGTTTTTGAGGCCAGAAGGATGCTTCCGGGCGAAGGTGTTTCTAA
>CAZOMM010000041.1:0-9927 GCA_964581165.1 uncultured Coriobacteriaceae bacterium | reverse complement strand
ATCATGACAAATTGCTATGCAGTTCATGATGATTCTTCGTGCATCTTGGTAGATCCAGGAGACGAAGCTCAAGCAATATTGGGGATGCTGGATGGACGCACTCCCGATTTAGTTGTGATTACCCATCCCCACTTTGATCATGTGGGAGCGCTTGCCGAAATAGTTAGGCTTACTGCTGCGCCAGTTGCAGCCTTTGCCTCTGCTGAACAGGAATTAGTAGGCCCGCCAGACTCGAATCTGGCCCCGAGGATGCAAGTTGAGCCTATCGAAAAGTTGGATATGCCCTTGACCGACGGTCAGCTGATTGAGCTGGGGGAGACTTCTTGGAAGGTCATCCATACTCCAGGACACCATCCTGCTTCTATATGTCTGTATAACGAGGCCAACTCGATTCTGATGTCGGGGGATACTCTTTTTAGGGGGACCTGCGGGAGAACCGATTTTCCTGGTGGAGACAGAGCCAAGATGCGAGATTCACTGCGTATGCTTGCTCAGCTTCCTTCCGAGACCAAGGTTTACCCAGGACATGAGGGCTTTACAACCATTGGCAAAGAACGCAACTGGATCGAGAGGCTATAAAGATGAAAATTATCGCCCTTCAGCTTGATTCCACAGTAGGTGACATAGAGGGAAATGTTGACAAAGCATTAGAGCTTATTAACGCTGCGGCAGATTCTCCGACAATTCCAGATTTGGCAGTGCTGCCTCCGCACTTTGTTTCGGGTTATCCATTGCTGGGTCTTGCTCAGTCCGAGACTTTTTTGGACAAGGTGTCTTGCGCCTATGCCGATTTGGCAAAGTCTTCGCCAGTGCCAATTCTTACGCTTGCTCACGTGAAGACCGAAGACCCAGATTGGCCTAGCCAGGTCTATTTGGTAGAGGCCATCTGCTTGCTCAGCAAAGATGGAGGAGTTCAGGTTTTATGTGAGCTAGATGACGAAGATGGGCTTTGCGACATTGCTCAAGTAGAGATTGCTGAAACTAAGATCGATGTTGTTGTGGGTGATGTTTCGGACTTTGATCCTGCTGATTTTAGCGCCAGCGCAATCGTTAATTTGGTTGACACCACCTATGACATTCTTCGCCCAGAAATTTGTAGTGGCGAAATTTTGACTCGCTGCTGCGCTCTTGCTCGCGAGAAGAACGCGTGGCTAGTTCGTCTTGGCTCCGTGGGTTCGCAGGATTCGCTGGTTTTTCCGGGTGCTGGAGCGGTGATTACGCCCGAGGGAGAGCTTGCAGGCGATTCGGTTTTGTTTGACGAAGCGATTTACTCTGTGAGTTTTGATCCTACAGTTGCCGAAGATGCTGCTTGGGAATCGGAGATCGAAGAGCTAGATGATCGTGAATTTGGCTTTGCTGTTCGTATGGACCTAGAGGGTATCGACGACGAGGCAGCCGATTGGAACGCCATAGTTTGCTCTGTTGCTGATTATGTGTCCAAAAACGGCTTTAGCGATGTTGTTGTGGGCCTTTCTGGAGGTATCGATTCGTCACTTGTGGCAACTATATCTGTTGATGCACTTGGTCCCGAGCATGTGCACGGTGTTTTGATGCCCAGCATGTATTCCTCTGAATCTAGCATTACCGATGCCATGGAGCTGGCTTCGAGACTTGGAATAAGTACTGTACAAATTCCGATAATTGAACCCTTTGATGCATTTGAATCGGCTCTTTCTAAGGCTTTTGAAGCCGAGGTCGAGGGTTTGGTTCGCGAGAATATACAGTCTCGCATCCGTACCATCTATCTAATGGCCACGTCTAACAAATACGGCTGGATGCTTCTTAACACCGGCAATAAGTCCGAAGCCGCAATGGGATATTCCACTCTTTATGGAGATACGGCTGGAGCCTATGCACCTTTGGCAAACGTCTACAAAACTAGGCTCTATGAGTTGGCTAGGTGGAGAAACGAGCAGAGCGAGCTTATTCCAATTAATGTTTTGGAAAAGGCTCCCTCGGCTGAGTTACGTCCAGGCCAAAAAGATCAAGACAGCTTGCCTCCATATGAGACTCTTGATGCGATATGCTCCCTGTACTTAGAGTATGGGTATTCTCCACAGGCTATTGTCGATGAGGGATTTGATGCAGATACTGTTAACAAGGTGTTGAGCTCGATTGCGGCAAACGAGTACAAGAGAGCATGCGAACCAATTGGCCCAATTATTGATGGGGTCTCACTTACAGAGGATAGGCAGTGGCCTATCACAAACGCCTTTAGGGATAAAGTGAACTAAGGATCGAGTGAACTAGTGTGGTAAGGCCGGCAGACGAGTCGGTAAGAACATAGAAAGCCGGCAGGTGGGCTGGCGAAAACGCAGAGAGCCGGCAGACGAGCCGGCAAAAACAAAGGGAGTCGGCAGACGCGCCGGCGACAACACAGGAGGTATAAGACAATGCCAAGCATAAGCCGAGAGGATGTAAGGATACCGGTAGATGTGATGCCGGAATCAAAGGACACATATGTTGACAACTACATTAATGCGACACGCGGTACTGGCAGGTTGATGTTGTTTGCCTGCGATCAAAAGATAGAGCATTTAAATAAGGATTTTTATGGCGAGGGAATTGATCCGGCCGATTTAGATCCCGAGCATCTTTTTAAGATCGGCAGCCAAGGCTGCATTGGCGTTCTAGCTGCACAAAGAGGCCTTGTTGCTCAATATGCCGAGGACTATCCCAATATTAACTATCTGGTAAAAATGAACTCCAAGACTAATTTGGTCAAAACTTCTCAAGACGATCCTTATTCTCCTCAGCTGTATTCTTTGGATTCTGTTTTGGCCATGCGTGAGGCTGGAATTAATATCGTGGGAATTGGTTACACGATTTATTTGGGATCTGAGTATGAGTCTACGATGATGTCCGAGGCTGGCGAGCTTATCGCCGAGGCTCATGCTAATGGCCTGATTGTGGTTTTGTGGATCTACCCAAGAGGCAAGGCTGTTTCTGACGAGAAAGATGCCGAGCTTATTGCTGGTGCGGCTGGCGTTGCCCTTTGTCTTGGTGCCGATTTTGTAAAGGTTAATCCTCCAAAGCCAAGCGACGAGGCAACATCGGCAGAGCTACTAAAGGTGGCTACTGTGGCGGCAGGTCGCACAGGCCTAGTTTGTGCTGGCGGATCTACGGTAGATGCCGAGACCTTCCTCACCCAGCTATGGGAGCAAATTCATATTGGTGGCGCAATCGGAAATGCAACCGGTCGCAACATTCATCAAAGATCGTTGGATGAGGCTGTCCGTCTTACCAAGGCAATCAGTGCAATCACGCTTAGCGACTACGATGCCCAAGAGGCACTCGACGTATTCAAGGGTATCGAGGACTACACACTGGAGTAGACTCGATCAAAAAGCTGACTGCAAGGCCGGTGAGCTCTTTGCTTGCCGGCCGGTTTTTTATACCGAGCAGTCGCTTTTATGGTGCAGTGCTTTTATGGTGCAGCAAGCTTGTAAAATGAAGCACTTCTGGGGCGCATTAGTGCTTCAATGCATCAGTACATCAGCGCCTCTAGAGCCAGAACATATCTGGATTTAGAGTGCATTTAGAGCTAGAACAGATTTAGATTCAAGGCGCATCTAGAGCAGAGCGCGTTTAGAGCTAGAACAGACCTGGAGCCAGAGCAGATCTAAAGTCGTAATTGTTGGAATTTGCTCGCTTCTATTGGGAGGCAAGACTACAAAGTGGCATCGCGAAGGCGAGGCAAAGCAAGGCCGCGGAGCTATTACAGCACGCCACATAGGCAAAACTTTATTACACGAACAGCTAGCCATTGGTGGGACAGGCTATTGGGTGTGGCTGCAGAGGGCTCTTTTACAGGTCAAGAGCAGATGTATGAGTCGCATCGCACTACGCGCGACTATATTTGGAACAGTGTGGGTCTTGCTGCAAATAATCTTGTTTTTCCTCTTCTCACAATGGTCATCACTCAGGTCTGTGGAGCAGAGCGGGCGGGTATGTTTTCGCTTGCTTTTGTTACCGCCTTCCTGTTGATGTTCATAGGAAATTACGGAGTTAGAACTTATCAGGTTTCTGATATAGAGGAACGGCATAGCTTTGCCGACTATCAGATCACCAGGGTAATCACCTCTGTGATCATGCTTGTTGTTGGCCTAGCTTACTGCGCAATTAGGGGCTACGAGGGTTCGATGCTGGTAATTAGCATCGGGGTCTACGTTTACAAAATGGTTGATGGCTTGGCCGATGTCTACGAAGGTCGTCTTCAGCAGACAGACAAGATGTATCTTGCTGGTATTTCCCAGGCTTTACGTTCTGTTCTTGTTTTTGTGGTCTTTACTATTTTTGTCGTTATAACTCGCAACATCGGGATTGCGAGCGTTGCTATGGCTGTTGCTGCCCTAGCCAGCTTTTTCTTTTTATCGTTGCCATTGGGGTTGCTGGAAACTCCTAGGTCTAGGTACTGGACCATCTCGAGCATTAGAACCATTTTTAAGCAGTGCTTTCCGCTGTTTCTAGGTTTTTTCCTGTACAACTTTATCGATAATATGCCCAAGTTTGTGATGGAAGGAGTGCTCAGTTACGACAGTCAGCTCTACTTTAATGCCCTGTATTTTCCATCGCAGATGATCCTCATTATCGTGCAGCTAATTTATAAGCCGCTTTTGTTAAAACTTTCGGGCATTTGGCAAGACCCTTCGATGCGCAAGCGTTTTAATCAGGTAATTGCAGCAATGTTTGCCATAACAGCTGTAGTAACGGTGATTATGATTCTGTTTATGGGCTGGCTTGGATTGTCTCTTTTAAATATCTGCTATGGCATCGACTTTGAGCCATATCGTCTACTTTGCTACATCATGCTTGCGGCTGGTGGAGTAACAGCTGCAATCGACTTCCTCTACCAGGTAATCACTGTTCTGCGCAGGCAGCAAGACACAGTAAAGCTTTACTTAGTGGCTTTTGTTTTTTCGATAATCGTTCCGTTTATCTTGATTAATCTGACAGATCTCTCAGGTGCCATTGTTGCTTATCTGCTCAATATGGTCTTTTTGTTCGTGCTGCTATTGATGCAATATGTGGCTAGCCGCAGAATCATTGATTCTGGCGATGGATCATCTAAAGCTGAGATGGGTGCCCGTAGCCTAAGAAAACACTGATCGATCCATTCTGTCCGCTTTCAGTCGCGCCTCCGGCACGGGCCGTGTTCCTGCACGCTCAGGTTAATCGGCGCAGCTACAGCTTGGTGCGCTCTTTTTGTCTTTGTGTACATGGCCTCCGGCGTGGGCCGGAGGCGAATAAAAGCAATTAATCAGTGCTTCCTTAAGAAAACTGCGATGGGTGTTTTTCGAAAAAGTCTGTTCTGGGCGGGAGTTCCTTTAATGGATGCCCACCTTCTGCCATCTCTTTAGAACTGACAAAAGGTGTATATCCATCGAGAATATGATCCCAGCTTAAAAAATCCTCTTCGCTGCAATCTAGGTTCAGATATTCGATGATCTTTCGACAACCCTGTGGCGCAACAGGCTCCATTAAGATGGTTGCCACACGCAGCATATAAAACGCATTTGCCAGTACCTGCCTTTGCTCTTCTAGCGCCAGCTCATCATCTGTTTTGCGATAGTTGCTCGACCAGTACTTATTTGCATCCCTTAAATATCCATCCATAAGCGATAAAGCCACATGAAGTTCAAAGCGATACATTAGTTTTTCGTACTCAAGTACCGTCTTTTGCGCTTCATCCACAATCTCGGGAGTGGCATCTAAAGTGGGCAGGCGATTATCGCTGATTTTTTGAGCGGTATAAAAACAGGAGCGCGCAAGTCTGTTAAAGATATTCGTAAGCAGAGCCGACTCTTTAAGCACAGGATCTGGAGATTTTTCTTTGGCTGTGGGATCAAACGGCTTAGGTTGAAAGCTCACCGACTTAAGGCCAAGTCCCAGGGCCAAAAAATGCGCTCTTAGCTGTTCGGCTTTGTAGTACTCAAGCAGCTCATAAGCCATTGGAGGCTTAACTTTTCCAGAAGATGATGCTTTTTTGTTCAGGAAAAGCAAGTGATGATTGGCTATAAGCTGGGTCTGTCTAAGCTCCGAGGCTGTGGCTGTGGCTGTGGCTGTGCTCTCAGCCTCACCAGCCTCCACATCCGCGTCCTCTGCTTTGGGCCCTTCTTCAGCCTGCATGGCTGCAAACAATGCAGTTTGAGCCACTCCATAAAAGTAGATGTTGTCCTCTCCAATAAACTGGTAAACACCAGCCTCATCTGAGCACCACCAGTCGCGCCAGCTTTCTGGATCTTTGCCTTCCCGCTCAAGGATGGCTGCTGTAAACGAGATTGGAGCCCAGAGTGATTCTGGCCAAACCCACACTGTTAGTGGATCCTCATCCTCTAGCTGAGGTGCGGCAACTCCCCAATCGATGTTGCCTGTTAACCTAAAGGGAACAAGGGTCTTTCCGGTTCTGAATCTTACTCCGCCCAACTCCAGTACAGCTCGGGCATCGTCGCGATCTGCAATTGTTGCAAATTCCACCACAAAAGAAGTCTTGCCCTCTTCGGCCTCATACAGTTTGTGTTTAGGAAGCTCAGGGCGCACAGCGTCAAATTCCTCACGGAACTTTTCCTGCGCATAAATAACCGGGGGAGCTAAAAACTCTTCTATTGCAGAAAGTGCAAATGGGCGCGTGCGCTCATCTTCTTTAAGTGCTGCAATATGATCAGAGATTACTTTGTTGAATTCTGGCAGCTTAAAGTACCAGTTGGCTACGGGGCGAAGCTCGGGTGTAGAGTCTGTGATTGTAGAGCGGGGAGCAATGAGCTCTTCTGGCTTATATTGATGCCCCAGATCGCATTCGTCGGCATATCCCTTGTCAGATTTACAGCCTTGGACTGGACATCTGCCAACAACCTGCCTTCCATTAAGAAACATGTTGGCTTCTGTGTCGTAAAACTGGGCGGTGCTCATAAGCTCTAGATAGCCGTTTTTGTATAGGGTATTAAAGAACATATCCGTAATGCGCTTATGGGGCTTGGCTGCATAACCAATCCCAGAGCCTTCAAATATGCTGAGTGAGATCATGTACTCTTCGAGGGTGCGGCGCTGTAATTCGTGGTTTTTTGTTACATAGTCAACGATGCTGCCCTCAAAGCTACCATCTTCAACCGCCTTGCGATGTCCCTCGATAATTGGGGAGCCGTAGCAATCGGTTCCACAGACAAACAAGACGTTTTTAGCACCAATTCGATTTCGCAAAAAACGCGCATACATGTCTGCCGGTACAAAAACCCCGCCAATGTGTCCAAAGTGCAGATCTTTATTGCCGTAGGGCATACCCGAGGTAACTATGGCGCGCTTTGGAAATTTAGGACGCTCATTGGAGGACTCATTAGCCGCTTTGTTTGTCTCAGTCGTTTTATTTATATCAGTCACTTTACTGCCAACCTTGCATTCCGATAATCAACTTTGCCCTTGTTGATCAACTCACACTCCGATACCAGGCCTGCTTTTGCCGACCAGCTTGCGCTTCGATACCAAGCCTGCCCTGCTGACCAACCTGCCTTTCTAAGAAAGCCTGCTGTTGTTGGGCATTTCTAGTTTGTTTATGTCAACAGTGGTTTAACATAGAGCGCTAAAATTGCAAGACATCAGGCATAAAAACGCTAGGAGCATCTACGGAGGGGAAAAGATGAAGCAGTCGAACCCTTGGGGAAAAGGATCAAATCCATTTGAGGAATTTGGATTTGGATTTGGAAACCCCTTTAAGGAATCTGGCTCGAAATCCGTTAAGAAAAACCCCGAGTTTAATTTTAGTTTTGGCGATTGGTGGCATAAACAAAGCAAAGTCAAGAAGAGCATATGGATTATCGTTGCAGTCTTGATAGTGCTCTTCTTGTATTGGTTTTTTCACCCCGCGCTCAATATTCACTCAGAGGAGCTATGGTTTTTTGTAGCTATAGTTATTTTGCTGCCTTCGTTTTTGATCTTTCGTGGGTATACGATCGCCTATAAAAGAGGCACTAAAAAGCATCCACGAGACGATGGCAAGGCCTTGCGCATGAAGCGTCTCTCTTGGGTTCCTGTTGTAATAGCAATTGTAGGTGTTCTTGGTGCCCTAACATCGGCGACATTTTTTCCGGGCAATGCAGCAAGGTATGCTTCGGTGCTCGAGACAAGCGATCAAGATTTTGCTACCGATATTCAAGAGGTTGACTATAACTCGATTCCAATTATCGATGGTGCTTCGGCTGCAATTTTGGGCAATCGCGTAATGGGATCTATCTCGGACTACGTAAGCCAGTTTGAAATATCGGATATCTACAGCCAGATCAACTATCAAGGCCGTCCTGTGCGCGTAAGTCCTCTTAACTATGCTGACATCATTAAGTGGTTTACCAATCAGTCTGGGGGAATTCCTGCCTACGTTTTGGTTGATATGGCCACTCAAGATACAGAAATGGTTAGGTTGGACGATCCGATTCGCATTTCTGAGTCGGACCCATTTATCTACAACCTCGATAGGTATGTTCAACTTAAGTATCCCTTTTACATGTTTGATCAAAAGGCCTTTGAGATAGACGAAGAGGGCAATCCTTGGTGGATTTGTCCTGTGCAAAGTAGAACTATTGGTCTATTTGGAGGCACTACGATATCTAGAGTTGTGCTTTGTAATGCTGTAACGGGAGAGTGCCAAGACCTAGCTGTTGAGGATGTGCCCGATTGGGTAGATCGTGTGTATCCGACAGATTTGCTGATTGAACAGTACAACTGGAGCGGACTGTATGTAAATGGCTGGTGGAACTCCTGGTTAGGTCAAGAAGATGTGCGTCAGACCACGCAGGCTGGAGGCGAGAACGGCTACAACTATGTGGTTAAAGACGACTCACTGTGGCTCTACACTGGGATAACTTCGGCAACGTCTGACGATTCGATTATTGGCTTTGTGCTCATTAATCAGAGGACGGCCGAGTCTCATTTTTATTCTGTGTCGGGGGCAACGGAACAATCCGCAATGTCTTCTGCAGAGGGTCAGGTACAAGACCTCAGGTACACGGCGGCCTTTCCCTTATTAATAAATGTAAGTAATCAGCCAACTTACTTTATGGCTCTAAAAGATAGCGCGGGCCTAGTAAAGATGTACGCAATGATCGACATCCAGCGCTACCAAAACGTGGTTACTGGTGACACTGTTGCCGAATGTCAACAAAACTACAAGGCGTTGCTAGCAGCAAATGGCGTGGTCGATGAGGACACAAGCCAAACAGGAACTGCCGAGGTTACAGGTGTTATATCAACCATGTATCAAGTGGTAGTAGATGACAGTACGCACTTCTATCTAACACTTGAGGGAGATTCGCAAATCTACGACTGCCCGATATCTGTTATTGAGATTGTTGGCTACAAGGAGGGCAGCACTATTACGCTACAGTACTATGAAGGCTCAACAACTTGTACGGTAACAGCAATAGGCTCAGCGTCGGACACTTCGACATCGGATACTTCGGAGTCAGAAGATTCAACCTAGAATTCAACTTAGTAGCCTGAAGGCTTGAGTGTGATATCTGACGGCATTGTACTTGCAAACGATTGTTTGCAAACGATTGGAGAGTGCAGTGGGGGATTTTGAGCCGGGTCTTGAGTCTGGCATTGAGCCGGAAGATCTAAAAAAAGCGGTTGAATTGCTTCACACAAAAGACTTTACCGTTGTGGCAGTTAAGGGTGCCAAAGAAATAACTGATTCTCGTAGAGGAGTGGCTCCAATTCTTGGCTGGATTGCTTCTGGCCAAGAATTGGAGGCTTTTTCGATAGCGGATAAAGTTGTGGGCAAAGGACCGGCTTTGCTCTATTGTTTGCTCAATGTTTCGTCGGTGTATGCTCCGGTAATGAGCGTTGATGCAATTAGGGTGCTTAAAGAGCACAAAATACCTGCTTACTACGATAAAACAACAGAAATGATTATTAATCGTACAGGTGATGGCAGGTGTC
>CAZOMM010000040.1:0-17733 GCA_964581165.1 uncultured Coriobacteriaceae bacterium | reverse complement strand
CCTCTGGAGCATGTGGGATCGAGGAGTTTTTGCTTGGAGAAGTCCCGCTGTTTTGTTAGCGCTATTTTGCGAGTGCTCGACCATGCTGTGAATGTTCAAGTACGTTGTGGGTGCGCTTTTGTGTGGCGCTACCACGCCTTATCTGGTGCCTGTTTGTTGTTTTGAAGCGTCAGATTCGTAGCCGCAGCCTCCGAAAGAGCAAGCACAACGCACAAGACGATAGTGGTATTTCAGCTGAGAGAACTACTGATTGTTTAGACGTGGCTGGCTTCTAAATGCTGCTAATCTGTCTCGATCTCTTCTTCGAGAGAGACTCCATAATCATCAATTTCGTCGACTGCCCTGTATGCAGGACGCATAATTTTGCCAGAAACAATCTCTTCAAAACGATGTGCAGCCCAGCCTGCCATACGAGAACATGCAAACAGAGGGGTAAATAAATCTGTTGGGATTCCAAGCATCTTATAGACAAGACCGCTAAACATATCGATGTTTGCACACATTGCGCTGTCAATTCCCTTGACCTCTTTAATAATCTGCGGTGCAAGCTCAACGATCTTCTCTAAAAATGTAAATTCCTCCTCATACAGACTTCCCTTTGCAAGCCTTTGTGCGTGAAAACGGCAAATTTCTGCCCTTGGATCCGAAAGTGTATAGACCGCATGTCCCATTCCATAAATTAAACCAGTGCGGTCAAAGGCCTCCTTGCGAACGATCTTGCGAAGATAATCAGCAAGCTTACCCTCATTGGATAAATCACCGACATTGTCCTTTATGTCCTCAAACATCTCAGAGACTTTAATGTTGGCACCACCATGGCGAAAGCCCTTAAGCGAGCCAATTGCTCCAGTATATGCAGAATAAGGATCGGTGCCCGAAGAGGTGAGAACCCTGCAAGCAAAAGTAGAGTTATTGCCACCACCATGCTCAGCATGGAGCATAAGCATGATGTCGAGCATCACGGCCTCCTCGTGGGTAAACTCGCGATTAGGCCTAAGCATAGACAAAAAGGTCTCGGCGGTAGACTGACCCGGGACATACCTATGCATGATCATCGACTCGTTATAAAGAAAAGCCCGCTTGGCGTAATAGCCCAAAACTGCAACACGAGGCAGCCTAGAAAGCAGCGAAACAGCAACTTCTACCTCATGGAGAGAGTCGCGTGATTCTGGATCGCTCTTATCGTGAGCATACAAAAGCATCACCGCACGCATCAGCATATTCATGATGTTTGCGGGGGTGTTCTTCATGATGATCTCAGAGGTAAAGTTGCTAGGCAGCTCTCGACAGCTATCGATTACCTCCATAAAAATCGCCTTGTCTTCGGGCGTTGGATATTTTCCCAAAATCAACAGATAGCAAATCTCTTCGAAGCCAAAGCGATCATTTGCCACCACATCATTAATGAGGTCGCGAATATCATATCCCCTAAAGGTAAGCTTGCCCTCAATAGGGATCTTGTCACCCTCGTCCATCATGTAACCATGAACACGGCTGATCTTAGTTACGCCAGCAACTACACCCGTGCCATCGGAGTTTCTAAGCCCACGTTTAACGTCGTACATTTCGTAGAACTTAGGATCGACGGAATTGCGCTCGGCGAAATCCCTTGCAAACGCGTATTTCATTTCTTCTTGCATGGGCTTCCCCCTATCGTGTGAGTTTGTTTGAATGCCTTTGCCTTTGGGTGCCGCCGCACTACACCGCTGTGCACTACACCGCAGCAGAAATAAAAATGTAAACGAAATAGGAGAGGTAATTATAGTACCCGGCTAACTTTTGTTGCCTGACCTGTCTCTTAAAGGTTGGTGTGTGGATTTTGACGTGTGTCTGGTCGCGCGGGTTTTGGAGTCCGTTTTGGCTTGTGTTTTGGTTTGTGTGCTTCGACGCGCGCTTTGGCGTGTGGCTCGTGCGGCTTGACGTGGATTTTGCCGTGGGTTTTGTCGCTCAGGTTTCACGTGAGCGTTTTTGAGCCTGTTTTGGCGTGTGTTTTGCCGCACGGCTTTTGCGTATGCGCTTCCAATCGTCGTAGCTGGATACGGTTTCGCGTTCACAAAGGAGAGTTTCGATATCAATCCTAGGCTCCACCAAAATAGCATCGACTCTACAGATGTCAGAGCAAGCACCGCATTGCACACACAAGTAAGGTCTAATCCTAAAACCTTTGACGACATGCTCCTCAGAAACCTTGCTTATAGCGTGTGATTTGCAGTAAGCACTGCACAAAAAGCAATTTACGCATTTGTTTGGATCGATAGTTGGAGTGCCGTATATTCGCGAATAGATGTTGGTACCTTGCATTTTGCTGAGTGCCTCAGCAGCGGGATTGGTGAGATTGGTGCCTTCGGTGCCTTCGGTGTCTCTGGCAACCCCAGTGCCTTCAGCGGCCCCTGTGGTCCCGGCAGCTTCAGCAGGTCCAGTGACCCCAGCAGTCTCAGCTGCTTCAACGGCTTCAGTGGCTTCAGCAGCTCCAGCGGCCCCTGTGGTCCCGGCAGATCCAGCAACTTCAGCGGCCCCTGTGGCCCCAGCGGCCCCAAGATCCTGTGACCCTAAAATCATCGCACCCAAGGCCCACTCACAAACTTTTTGCCTGCTGGCAGCGTCTAGAGGAGACGAACTCAAATCGAGTCCCAGCAAACTTGTAAGCCTTTCGACCTGTGGGCTTTCTATTACCTCGTCAACAACATTTCCCATAACCTGCTTAGCATCATCTCTAAGCAGGTTAAACATATCCCTTCGGCTTAAATCGTCTCCAGACGAAGAACGGCCCCGAATCTGCAAGGCATCTGGCGGAAGGGTTTGAAGATCCAAAATTTCTACAGTACGGCCTATGCAATCGAGCATTCTTAGCGACATCTCGCAAACCAAAGTCCATACTGCCCCCATGCAGCCAATTTCACAGCTAGTGCAGTCTGCGTGGACTAGTCTCAGTTCGCTTGCACCCGAGGCAACAAGAGACAGTATTAAGGCTTCGTCAATTCTTTCCAGACATGGGATCTCGGCTATCTTGTCTACATCGTAGGGTTCTTCTCCAAGAGCTTCCAAAATGCGCGAACAGGCTATGATTGGCCTTTTAGAAGTGGAGCTCAAAGACTTGATACATCTCGAAAGAATCTCCTTAAACGTAAGCCATCTAGAACTCAGAGCCTGAGTGGGACAAACTGCAACACAGGCTCCGCAGTGCGTACAACTAGCGTGTTCGATATCAATCTTGCGTCTTTGGATCGATATGGCCTCGGCTGGACAAATCTCGGCACACATTCGACATTTGAGCTTAGGGTTGGCGGCACCTGTGCACATGGAAATATCGGCGGTAATGTCGTCCTCAAAAATCTCGGGACCCAAAATCCGCTTGATTATGCTTATGGAGTCCACCATGGCTGGCACCTAACTTTTTTGATTGCTGGACTACAGGCCAGATTACAAGCCAGATTACAGGCCAGTTCGGCAAACGCCATATTGGGTAGCGATTGCCGCCATCGATTTGTCATAAGCTTCGCTAGGTAGCTTGCCGTGGAACTGTTGCTCGTAAAAAAAGGCCCCTACAGTAAAAGCGTCAAAACCAGGCCTCGACATATAAGTGTCGTAGTAACCTCCGCCATATCCTAGGCGAATTCCCATGTCGTCAAAGGCCACGCCAGGAACTATCATAAGATCGATCTCGGACGCATCTAAAACCTTACGACTATCAGGAATTTGAGTAATATTGGCGGGATCCGTAATAAATTCCAAGCTAGACTCACCGCTCAAAATCTCTTCGGGTTCTACATACACAAACTCCATACGCCTGTCTTGCATTGTGCAAGGAATGGCCAATTGCTTTTTCTTGGCTAGGTCCCGCAGGCGCTCAAACATGCTCTCGAGCAAAACCTCACTACCAAAGGGCACATACGC
Source organism: uncultured Coriobacteriaceae bacterium (assembly GCA_964581165.1). GTDB lineage: Bacteria > Actinomycetota > Coriobacteriia > Coriobacteriales > CADBOM01 > CAZPAN01. The sequence continues at coordinate 13,839 of CAZOMM010000040.1, read as the reverse complement.
AGCAATAACAGAGGCCTTGTCAAACTTGGGATGGGCAGCAATGCTAGAACAAACCTTCTTAGAATAGGCCACCCTATCTTCTACGGGAATGTTTTTTCGCACGGTTTTCATTAGCTTGCGAATACTGCTTTTACTGTAGGCAGTTGGACTTGGAGCAGCTAGTTTTTGCAGCTCTTTTTGCACCCTGTCAAGCGGCAAACCGATAACGTTATTGTGATCGCCTTCTATGCCAGAAATATACATACCACCGATGCCTTGCAGACCGTATGCTCCAGCCTTGTCCATCGGCTCGCCTGTGGCAATGTAGCCATCAATTTCTTCTGGGCTCATATCTTTAAAAGTGATACACGTCGACTCAAAAAAGCGAGTCTCGCTCCCCTTATAAAGAATGGATACCCCGCTTAAAACTACATGACTGCGACCAGATAGGCGCAAAAGCATGCGATGTGCATCTTCTTCGGAGGAAGGCTTGCCAAATATCTCTCCATCGAGTGCAACAACTGTGTCGCAGGCAAGAATTGGAATCGAATCATCCCCAGCCAAAAGCTCTAAAGCAGCATGAGACTTTAGCGAGGCTCTAGATGCAGCAAGCTCACCCGGATCATCGGCACAAATCAAGGATTCATCAACATTTGGAACAAGGCAGGCAAACTGGATATCAGCAGATTCGAGAAGCATGGAGCGTCTTGGAGAAGCGCTTGCAAGCACGATCATGGGTCCTTCGTATGCTCGAGGAGGCAAAGACTCGATCTGATCGTCTCCTGTGCAAAAACTACAAAGACAAGGCATGTTTGTGCTCCCAATCTATCTAAACAGGTTTGAAAGCATTCATGTTAATGCAAAATTGACGCGATTGTTGGATGGCTGAGCATTGGGGCTGCGCATTGGCTGTGTGTTGGGGCTGTGTGTTGGAGCTGCGCATTGGCTGCGTGTTGGGGCTGCGCTGGACTCTGACTCGAGCAGTCCCCGCTCGCAATCTTTGGGTACAAAACCCTTGAATGCAATATATGGCTACAAAGCTGCTAGCTAAAGGCCTTAACGATGCCATGCAAGCCACGACATGATATCTTAGATCCTTACTAAAACGCAGCTTAGCTAAAGTTGCTGGGTAAAGCTGCTGAGCAGAATACAAGAAAAGCGATCTTTGACGTATCTAGCGTATGTGAATCGCAATGGTATGTGAGTCGCAGCGACAAAGTCGCAGCAACAAAAAACAATAATCTGGTAACTCTAGTACCTATCTGAGCGAGAGGGAAGAAAGGGAAAGACCTAATGGCAAACGTCCGTAAAAAACAGGTTGATCATACGCAAGCAAAGTCGGACGACGATCAATCGCCCATAAGTCAGATTCCAAGTGCAATCGACAGTGAGGGCATTGTCGTGGGGCGCCCGGTAAATCCGCAGGGTAGCGACAAGGCAAGCAAGCCCGAGGTCTCATCTGAAGGCTCTAAGGCCGCAGCGCCCACACCTGACGATTCGGCCACGGCATCTAGGCCTGATGGCTCGCCCACAGCGTCTAAGCCTAGTGACTCAGCCACAGAATCCAGATCTGATAATTCGACCACAGCGCCCAAGCCCGATGATTCGACCACAGTGCCCAAGCCCGATGACTCGGCCACAGCGCCCAGCGAGCAAAGCAAGAACATAAGCGCTGTCAGTAAACAAGGCGAGGACACAAGCGCAGCCAGCGATCAAGACGGCGATCAAGCCAGCGATCAAAGTACTGATAGCGAGCAAGACAGACAGCATGCAAAGCCTGCACAAAAGCGTACAAGCGTGCGCGATCGCAGAAAGCAGGCCAAAGAAGAGCAGGCCGAACAAAAAAGAGTCGTTGAAGAATGGCGAAAGCAAAACCAAAAGATATTTGATTCTGTGTTGGAATTTGCTCAAACCGACGATATCGAAGAAGAGGAACCAGAACCCACTCAAACCAAGGCTGCACCAAAGCCTCAGGTTCCCAAATTTAAATCAAACGCCTCGTTTAGCCTCAAAAAGAACAACCTCGAAGGAGGACCATCCGCAGTTACAGAATTACTCAACAAGCAGCGTGAGTATTTTGAGTCTGCAATCACTTTTCCTTACACATGGCGCGGACGAGCGCTCGCTCGATTCAATCACATCTTTAGAAAGTACGAAAAGCCCCTCGTCGAAGCTTTGCATAGAGACCTGGGGATATCGCGCTACGAGGCCTACCTCACAGAAATTGCTCCTGTCTACGAAGAATTCAAAAACATGAAGGCCAACTATCGCAAGTGGACTGATAAGGCAAGTGTGCGCCCGGTAGTAAGCCTTCTGCCTACAACGTACAAAACCTATTGGCAGCCACTGGGATGCTCCTGCATCATCAACTCTTGGCAAAGCCCTGTAATGGGAGTAATGGTCCCGATGATCTCGGCACTAGCTGCGGGCTGCACGATCACAGTTAAAAACTCCAATAGAACTAGGCGCTGCAACGAGGTGCTCGCAGCTGCAATCAATGAGCTGTTCAAACCCGAGTGTGTAAAGTTCATATACGGCGACGACGAGCTGGATAAAGTTCTAGCAAATGCCGGCTACGACAAGGTCTATTACTGCGGTACTCGCGAAAATGCCCCCGAGATAATGATGGGGATGGCAACGAGCCTGTCGTCTCCCACGATGATGCTCGATGGCAACTGTCCTTGCTATGTGGATCAGACGGTAGACCTTGAGATGGCTGCCAAGCGCATAATGTCTGGCAAAATGATCCACGCAGGACAAACCAGAGTAAGTCCTAGCTGGGCCTTCGTACACCAAACTGTGATTAAGAAATTTGTCAATCGCAGCTACCAATACATCAAGAAAACCTATGGCGACAATCCAATCGAACATCCCGACTATCCCAGAATGTTCTCCAAAAAAGAGTACGACGAGGCTTGCGCGCTGCTCGAGGGCCTAGGTTCAAAGACAGAGCTTGTCTACGGCGGCGAGCGCGATCCCAAAACACTTAAGATTGCACCCACTGTGATATTGGTCGACTCAATTAATCACTCTATATTTAGGAAAAAGATCATAGGCCCCATACTGCCGGTTGTGGCTTATGAGAGCCCCGAGTCTGCACTAAACGAAATCAATAAGTTCCCCACTCCGCCTGCCTTTTATCTGTTCACCCGCAACAAACCTGCCATTCGCTATGCGACCCTCTATGTTGAATTTGGCGATGGATGCGTCAACGACACAATGGTTCAGGTGGCAAATCGCAAGTCACAGACTTCTGCCTTTGGCACCATGGGAATTGGAGCAATTGGCAGCAAGGCTGGTGTCGATTCTTTTGGCATCAGAAAAACGGTTGCCAGTTCTAACAGGCACTTTGCTAGGGAATACAGGTTTATGCCCTTTCCCAAAAGCTTTAAGAAGCTGCAAAGAATGTTTAGGACCAGATAGAGACAACAACGGAGAAGACTCATGGCCAAAATCCGAGCTTTTAGAGGATGGCGTTACAAGACCGATGGGGAGCAAAAGGATATCAGCAATCTATGTGCCCCTCCCTACGATGTAATTGATGCTGTGGCTCGCGAGGGATTTGCATCTCTCGACTCACGAAACGTTGTTAGGCTAGAGCTACCTGAAGGATCTGACGATCCAGACTCACCCAACAACAAATATCGGGCATCTAGCGAGCAGTGGCATGCCTGGCAAAAAGACGGCACGCTTGTGCAAGATGAGCTGCCGGCAATCTATATGCTTGAGCAGAGGTTTGATGCCGGCGATGGTAGTGGCAGTAGCAGTGACGATGGCGATGGTAGCGGTAGTAGCAGTAGCGGCAGCGGTGGTGAGCGTGCTCGAATTTGCTTTATTGTCGAGATGGATCTGTATTCTTTTGAAGACGAGGTGGTTTTTCCGCACGAGTTGACTCTTCCAAAAGCTTTGGGTGATCGCTTTGCTCTTATCAGTGCCACCAATGTTAATTTCAGCCAAGTTATGGCGCTTTATTCTGACAAGTCCGAGAGCTACATGCAGGTAGTTGCTGCTGTTAGAAACACCGAGCCTGTTTCGTGGGCGAACTGTCCCGATGGTGTTCAAAGCACGCTGTGGGCCATAACAGATCCTAAGCTGATAGATATGGTGATAGCCTCGCTAGATTCCAAACAGGTATTCATTGCCGATGGGCACCATAGGTACACCGTAGCTTTGGCCTGGCGAGATCATTGCCGCAAGATGGCAGCCGGAGGCGCGGAGACAGCCGTGGGCGCGACGGCCGCAGATGAAGAGACCTGCGAGATACGTGATACGCGCGAAGCAACCGCCTTGCAAACTTCCTCAGCTGAACTGCAGCCCAAGACCGACTCAATCATGATCGCTCTTACCAATATGGACGATCCTCAGCTGCAAATACTTGCCTATAACAGAGCGGTTAAAGCTCCAAGTCCTTCGAACAGCAAGGATTTACCCACAGGCGCAGATGCGGGCGCTGGTGTTGACACAGACAAAAGCATAAACACAGACACATTTGACCCTAAATCCCTCATTGAGGGCGCTCGAAATCTTTTTGATATCGAATTTGCAGGAAGCGCTTGTTTTGAACAGGATGATCAAGCAAACGAGCTTGTTTCTAAGTGTCAAAAAGAAATTGAATCCAAGCCACGTCCGGCCTTTGCACTGGCTACACGCAATTCAGACGAGGGCTTTGATGTACATCTGCTTACCCTGCGTGACGAGGTTGATCTTGCTGCAGAAATGGGAACAGCTCATTCACAGGCATGGAGAGAGCTGGATGTCTCTGTTTTGCATGAGCTGGTGATATCTCCTTTGCTAGGCGTTTTGACCGACAAACCAGAAACACTTTCTAGAATCACCTACTCACAAAATGTGGGCAAATTGCTAAAAAAGCTCAAAGCTAAAGAATATGATGTGGTGTTTGCGATGCGCCCCACTCAGCTCGAACAACTCAAGCAAGTATCGCTTGGAGGCGAGATCATGCCTCAAAAATCTACCTTCTTCTATCCCAAACTGCCATCAGGACTTGTTTTTAGAGATATGGAGCAAAACTAAGATCGGGCGAAAGCGACAACAATGACTTTGACAGAGAGTCGGTATCAGCGAAATCATAATGCTATAGATGCTGCCCAGCAGCTAAAACTCGGGCGTTCGCATGTTGTTGTGATTGGGTTTGGGGGGCTTGGCGAAAGAGTAGCTGAGCTTTTATGTCGTCTGGGTGTTGGTTGTCTTACTATCGTAGATTCCGATGCTTTTGAGCCATCTAACTTAAACCGTCAGCTCTTTTGCACCGAGGAGAATATAGGTAAAAGCAAGGTGCAAACAGGAATCGAAGAACTTGAAAAGATTAACTCCAGTGTCGAAATTACTGCTATAGAAGAAATAGTTAGCGATTCGAATGTAGACAGAATTATCGATGGCTGCGATTGCATTGCCGACTGCCTTGACAATAGATCGACACGCCTGTGTCTGTCTAGGGCGGCAAAGCAACATGGTATTCCCATGGTACACGCCGCCATCGCTGGGTGGTGTGGCAGAGTTGTTGTAGCTTCGCCCGACTCTGAAGTTATGGAGATGCTTTGCTACAGCGGGAGCGGAAGCGGAGGCGGAAGTGATAGCGGTAGCGACAGTGGAAACGGAAACAGCGGCGAGAGCGAAAGCAAAAGCAGTAGCGAAAGCGGCAGCAATAGCGGTAGCGAAAAAATGAGCGAAGCAGACCATGGTGTGGAAATCGAAACTGGAAGCCTTGGTTTTACTGCATCGGTGGCAGCCTCAATCCAAGCCGGAGAAATTACCAAGGTGTTGCTTGGCATTCACGAAGACAGCAATAACGACAATAGCATCTTGGAGTTCAACCTAAAAAATAATATGTTTGAGCAAATTCCTTTAGGCTAAAGGATCTAACAATGCCTAATGGGGAGAACGCACACATCTCCTGTGATGAAAAAAGCAGGAGCATCTCCAAAAGTCACTACGATGTAGCTGTAATTGGGGCAGGCCTGCTTGGATGCTTTGCGGCACGACATCTAGCTCTACGCGGCCTTAGAGTTGCGGTTCTTGAGCGCGGCAATGATGTTTGTACCGCTATTTCTAGATCGAGTACAGCAATTGTTTATGCCGGATACGACATGCGCCCTAATAGTCTTAAGGCACAGATGTGCGTCCGTGCAAATGCTAACTTTGATTCGCTCTGTGAAGATCTGGGTGTTAAGTTCAATCGATGCGGATCGCTAATGTGTGCCTTTGGGCCAGAAGGTCTCAAGTCGCTAGAGAAAAAACTCCAAAACGGCCGGAATTCTGGAATCCCAAACCTCAAAATAATTGATGGAGATGAGGCTCGCAGAATAGAGCCATCCCTTTCGGATAAGGTTATAGCCGCCCTTTACTCCCCCACAACTGGAACTGTTAATCCTTGGCACCTAGCCTTTGCTGCCGCAGAGAATGCTGCTCAAAATGGAGCGGTTTTTTATTTTGGAACCGAGGTTACAGCGATAGCCAAAAGCAGCAGTCTCAAAAGCGACAGTCTCGAAAATACCAATCTCAAAAGCTCTGGTTTCGAAAACGCTAACCTCAAAAGCGGCAATCTCGCAGGCACCAATCTCAAAAGCGACAGCTCCACAGGCACCGGCCCCACAGGCACCAGCCCCGCAGGTTCCAATCTCACAACTAAAGCAAGATATGTTATAGAAAACCACACGCAAACGGGTGTTTTGAAACTAGAAACACAAGCAGTCATTAATTGTGCCGGTATGTACTCCGACAAAATACACTCAATGCTGTGCAAGCCCACTTTTACGATAGTCCCAACTACCGGCACATACATGATTTTGGACACCTATGCCAAGCCGCATCCAAGCCATGTTTTGTCTAGCGAACCAGAAGGACACAAAAGAGGTGCCACTTTAGTACCCACTGTGGATGGCAACCTGCTCTTAGGCCCATCTTCGGAAAGCAGTCAATCAAAAGATGAGTTCCCGGTTTCGTCTGCCGGTCTCGAATTTGTACGTCGGAGTTCTGTCGAGCTTGTGCCCGATATTGAGCTTTGTCAAACTATCCGATCCTTTGGGGCGCTGCGCCCAAATCCCTATGCTGTGCATTCAGAAAACGGGCAGCTCATGATTAATGATCGTGGAATTAACGATTTTGTGATCGTAACCGACCCACAGTATCCGGGATTTGTTTCGCTTGGAGGAGTTAAAACCCCAGGACTTACCTGCTGCGATGAGCTAGGAAAGCATTTGGCCGATATTGTTTGTGACAGCTTGGACGAAAGAGCTATCAAACAATGTGGACAAATGCTCAGCCCAGCCGAAAAACAACGCAGCCAAATGCTCAGCCCAGCTGGCAAACAACGCAGGCAAATGCCCAGCTTAGATGAGATCCTGTCTGACGCAAGTAGGCCCAGTTGGCATAAGCGAATTGTTTGCAGATGCCGTCATATAAGCGCAGGTCAGGTTGTAGAAGCAATTCGCAGATCGCCGGGAGCCAGAACAGTCGACGGTGTTAAACGCCGGATAGGATGCGGAACTGGTCGCTGTCAAGGAGGATATTGTTCAACCGAAGTTACTCGGATACTAGCCAGCGAGCTTGATATCGATCCATCAGAGATAGCTAAAGACCTCCCAGGATCATCCATCTTTTGGCAAAACCAAAAGCCTTCGCCTGCCTCTGGGCTGTCAAGCCGTAACGGCAGCAATACAGTCAAGCCAACTCCAGCAACAACTCCCTCAATACAACAAGTAGACGTAGCAGTTATAGGAGCAGGACCGGCAGGCCTATCCGCTGCTATTGCTGCACGTGAGGCAGGAGCTGCAAATGTTCTTGTTATTGACAGATCAAAAGAACCTGGAGGGATTCTCCCCCAGTGCATTCATTCGGGCTTTGGACTAAGCAAATATGGGATGCAACTTACAGGCCCTGAGTTTATTTTTAACCTGGTCAGCCATGCAAAAGCCGCAGGCGTACAGATTGTCTGCGACTGCATGGTTTTACAGATGAAAGCAAACCCAGAAAACAAGGGAGCGATTCTCAAAGTTGCTGGCCCTAGCCTGTGCGGCACTATCTATGCACGCTCGGTCGTGCTTGCCAGCGGATGCCGCGAGCGTCCCATGGGTAGCCTTTCTGTAGAAGGAGAGCGCCCGGCAGGTGTAATTTGTGCTGGAAGCCTACAGCGCATAATCAACATAGAAGGTCAAATTCCCAGCGCCAGCAATATTGTGGTGCTGGGTTCTGGAGATGTGGGCTTAATCGTTGCTAGACGCCTTAGTCTTTTAGGCAAGCATGTTCACATGGTGCTCGAAAAAAAGCCCGAGTGCGGAGGTCAGCTACGCAATCGCATCGAGTGCTTAGACGATTTTGGAATTCCACTTTTAAGATGGCATACAGTAGCTGCACTACATGGACATTCCAAGTTAGAGGCTATCGAAATCTGCAAGGTCAATCGAGATGGCAAAGAAATCCCCAACACTCGTCAACTTGTCTCCTGCGACTTGCTTGTGGTTTCGATAGGAATGATCCCCGAAACTGAACTTGCCCGCGACGTTGATCTAACTGAACACGATGGTCTACTTCGCTTAAACGATCGACTCAACTGTGCAGATGCGCCCTGGCTGTTTGCATGCGGAAACGTCCATTATGTTCACACCCTCGCCTCAGATGCCGCAGAAGATGGAACTGTAGCTGGCAAAAACGCTGCTGCTTACAGCATGGGAAAAACTGCTCAAGCCTGCGCTCAAAAACATTTGGGAAGCTCCGACGCAAAAAGCTTAAAACCCAAGCAAGTTATTTGCACCGAATGTCCAAAAAGCTGTGTTCTCACAGTACAAGACAATGGGGTCATTAACGCTTATGGGTGCAATAGAGGAAAACGCTGGCTTAGCGAGAACCTTCAATCCAAATCAAAGGTACTAACTGCGACCATGCAAGTACGCCTAAGTGATGGTTCAACTACAAGACTCCCGGTAAAAAGCAGCAAGCCAATAGATGTGAATTTACACGCCAGCCTCGTAAAAAAACTGGGGCAGATAGAGCTTGAAGCCCCCATCTACCCCAGTCAGTCTGTGGTGTCTGATATCGATGAAACAGGCTGCTCGATCCTAGCTTGTACAGCCATCTCATAACTCAGCCTTGTGTTTTTGCAAAGTTCGCAAGACCTTCGCGAAGAAACACCTTCGCGACGAAGCAAGGCCCCCGCGAAGAAACACTCTCGCGACGAAGCAACACCCCCGCAAAGCAACACTCTCGCGAATCTCCCTAAACCGTGTTAGACCAAGCCAGCTCTAGCCTCCCATAATCCGCTGCAAAACAATAAGCTTGTCTCCGTCTTGAATAGCATCATCAAGTTTGGCCTGCTTTCCGTTTCGCATAAAAAGAGTGATATCTAATATGTTTGAGGCAACCTCAGTGTCGGCAAAGGCAAGGCTCTTCTCAATAAGAGATCTCACCGTCTCGCCCTCAACGATATCGAAATCGCCTCCAGAATATCCACCGGTATAGCTCCTACAGACAAATCTAACATTAGCCTTCATGTTCACTATCTCTCTGGATATAGGTCGGCAATCACTTCTTCCAATCCGCCAAGCTCTTCTAAGGTCTCCTTTAACGGAATGCCTGTTTCTACATCGATCCCCATGCACTCAAAGAACTTATCTGCCATGGTTTCTACATCGATTGTGACACCCTCAAGCGGACCAGTTTCTAGGGGTGGTTCGCCCCTCATGCGAGGATCAAGATAAAAGTCTTTTCGCAGCAACCCCTCACGCACGTTAAAAGCCTGGCGCATCATGTAAATTCGCTGACCCGTTTTGGCGTACTCCTCAGGCGAAAAATCAAAACCCGTCACCGCATTAAGCATGCGACGCGGAGCATCTGGAGCCAAGGCAAAATTATCAAAGTCGCAATAGCCTGCGCTGTTATTCATTTCTTTATCGCAGGTAGCGGCCATATCTTGCTCGCCCTTGTCGTCGTAACGGTATTTAACCTCGGGAGGCTCATTGCCACACAGGGGTCCAAGACCTCCCTTGGTGTGACGCCCAGGCGTCGGATCGTAGGTGTAGGTACGAGCTAAGCCCGGGCCAAATCGACAATCGTGCTGAGCCATCTCAATTCCACTAGCCGTGCAAAGTGCATTATGACCCTTGCCAAGGTAGTCGGCAGCCCATCTGGAACCATTTTGCAAAATCGCGCCAAAACCCTCGCCTTTGCATATGGCCTCTGTCATCTGAACGATAGCCTCGGCATTTCCCCACTTAAGATCGATTCCGCAGGTATCTTCTAAACTGAGCAGGCCGTCACTGTAAAGCTCCATAGCCCAAGCAATAGTTCCACCGGCAGAGATGGTATCGATGCCATATTCGTTAAGCAGATAGTTGCACACATTAACTGAACCAGCATCGTTATTGAGCATCATCGATCCAAAACAACCTGTGGTCTCATACTCTGGACGCGAGGAATGAGTAACCTTGTAGTCTCCCCACTCAAACTCATAAATTGCCCCACAGCCCAGCGGACAAGTGTGACAGGCATACTTTTTACTCTTGTATTTTGGATCCATTTTTTGAGCCGAGCAGGAATCATAATCGTCGGGATCAATGTCTGCCACAGCCGATCCCTTCCAGTTTTTGACCGAGGCATCACCAGCAATTACCGAGGCCTCATAATCTCCACCCGTGCCATATTCATAGAACTGATCAAAAACCGGCTTTACCGGGCCATTCTTCTCCCAATCCGTTGACTCTTTGTTTATGGCTTTGAGGGTATCTATATCCGCTCTTTTAAGCTTATGCTTGCCTTTAACAACGATGCCTTTCAAAAGTTTGGAACCCATCACGGCACCACAACCTCCACGACCAGCCGCCCTGTGTGAATCGTTCATAATGCAAGAGATCAGGGCCTTGCGCTCCCCGGCTGGACCTATAAAACACATCCCTAGGCGCTTTTCGCCGAGTTCTTCCCTAATCATGTCCTCGGCTTCCATAACTGTTTTTCCCCAGAGATGGCTAGCATCGCGAATTGAGACTTCACCATCGTTTACATATATGTAGACGGGATGATCCGAAACTCCCTTAACAAAAATCCCGTCCACACCAGCCATGCGCATGAACGGGCCAAATGTCCCGCCCGAATTGGCATCGTTCCAGCCGTTATAAACGGGGGATTTGTTAACAACTGTATATCTGCCGCCCATAAAACCTGAACTGCCGTTCATGGTGCCAGTGATAAAGCCAATCATGGAATCGGGCCCAAATGGGTCGGCATGCGCGGGCATCTCGTCGTAAAGAATCTTGGCACCGATGCCGTAGCCGCCAATAAAATCGTGAGCAAGCTTTTCGTCGAGTGGACGCATCTCGTGCTCACCAGTCGAAAGATCCACAAAAAGAAGTTGACCTGCATATCCGTTCATATAGTCTCCTATACTCTCCAACCTAGCTATCGATCTCCAATTTCGTGCCTATCTTAGCCCAGCGCCGGCATTCTGCGCACCCCTTGTTGAAAGCCTATCGTTGTTGAGTAGCTCTTACTTGTCTAGCTTGTCTAGCTTGTCTATGTCCACGCCCCCATGGCTTAACACAGAGTTAAAAATAAGCCTGGTACAAATCCATGGAACTTTTTGGATCGTTGGGGAAGAGATGCCGGTAAAGCTCTATGAAGTAGTCGTCTGTCATCGAAGCTATGTAATCCACAACTATCTCATCGCTTGGATTATTAGCGTAGCTGGGGTTTCTGTTCTCGATAAACCACGATTTGACATGCTGTGTATAGATAGGCGATTCTTCCCTACCATGTTCTAGATCATCTAACAGACGAAAATACATCTCATGCATCATGGGCTTGACCACAGTATTAAGTACGCCATTTGGACCATCGTAGCTGTAGATATCAGTAAAGTTGCCGCGCTTAAGACGGCGAATTTCGTCAGAAACTTCTACATCCATGCGAATATGATCTTGATCAATACTGTTCTTAACGATATTAAGCGTAGCGTTACGAATAATCTCACTGTTGGTTGAACCCAAAAAACTATCTAAGTAATAACTCTGTGCGTCAAGCACCCCAGTATTCAGCGCATCCTGGCGATCTTTTCCCAAATAAGCCAAGATATCGCTTATACGCACAACACAGCCTTCTAGTGTTGATGGACGAAGATAGCTGCTTTTACCTTTGGTTGTATAGCATTCATCCATAAGCGCATCCAGAGAAGCAAAGTCTGGGCAATCACTTGTGGTATAGCTCGCAAAATTGTTTTCTCCACAATGGCAAAGGATGCCGTTATAGGTTTGAAGAGAAAGATTGCAAGGAGCTACACTCCTAAGAGATCTAACACTATGCACATTGTGATTGAAATAGCGGCCAGTGCGCTCATGGTAAATCTCATCTAAATAATGTTCCCCGGCATGACCAAAGGGAGTGTGCCCTGCGTCGTGCCCAAGTCCAATTGCCTCAATTAGTGGGATGTTGAGCCTTAAGGCCGATCCAATTTTCATTGCAGTTTGAGCTACCAGCTGAATATGAAAACCTCGCCGGCTTATGTCATCGTTTCGATAGAGAGAAAAGACCTGTGTTTTATCGAAGGTGCGAGTAAAAAAGGGATTATTAATGATTCGATCTACGTCGGCCACAAATGGAGTACGAATCAATCTCATTGGATCAAGGCTAGGCACAGGTTCATTGTCGGCAAGGAGGGAGTCAGTAAGGGGAGTGTCGTTAAGGAGGGTGCCAGTAGAGGGGATGGCATCAAAGAGGGCCTCAGAATTGCTCAAAACTGCAGCTGAACTGGCCGTGGGATTTGGGCCGACAGCGTAACTTGTTTGTTTGTTTTCGTATATAGCTTGAGAATCTTTAGTTGCGTAAGGACTAAGCGAGGCCTGCAAGCTTTCTAATCCTTCGCGCAGATAATCGATTTGATCATTATTTAGGGTAAAGAATTCTCTGTGAGCTTCTTTTTTTGAGGACTCAAAGTTTTTAGCTTTGTTGCTATTCTGCATTTTCACCACCTAAGTCGGGTGCACAAAGTGTATAAAGCGACCGTTCGTTCTTGGCAGTATAAACGCGCAATGATACCTAAGCTTAATCTGCTTGGACTAGCGTAGCTGTGATCGCGCATTACGCCACAATCGCAGAGGTGTAAATCGTGGCGAGGAGTGAGCGAGGCACAGGCGAGTAGGAGCAAGGAGGGGCGAAGCGCGGGTATGGGGTTATCTCACAGATCTTTGATGCACTAGAGCTTCTACGCGGCAAAGGTTTTCTTCGCTGTAAAACGTGTATATCAGGTCAAATGGATACACAGGTATTCTGCGCACCTGCGATCCATATTCTTTTTGGATGGAAGCCGGCATATTGGCGCTCCCAAAGGCTCCGAAGCGTTCAATACTATCCAGAGCAGCCAATATCTCAGAAAAGACACGAGGAGATTCGACTTTGGATAAATCGTTTGCAAAACGCTCAGAAAACTCGAGCTTAGGCATCTTTAGCCTCATGTTGTGTTGAGCTTTTCTTGGCCTCAACTGCAGATATTAATTCTTCACGACTTGAGTAAAACCTACCTTGTTCAAAGTCCTCGCGGGATTCTGAAAGAGCTGCAAGCACCCTATGTTCATACAGGGCATCTTCAACTGCTTGGTCTATTGCTTGCTGAAAGACTTCTTCTGACATAAAGACATATTTTCCCCAGCCATTTTCTGTGATATGTACGATTTCTTTGTCGGCTCTAGCTTTGATTTCTTTTTGCTGATTTTTTAAAGCTGTGGATGGGTAAATTGCAGACATAAACAAAAGCTCCTAATTAGGTACTTAATAGTAGTCTCAATAATGGTCATAATATTTCACCATTTGATGTTTAACAAGCTAGCTATTTGTTAAACAAACAGATGCTTAAAAATCGTATAG
>CAZOMM010000039.1:12372-18661 GCA_964581165.1 uncultured Coriobacteriaceae bacterium | reverse complement strand
CATGTTTAGACTCAATTCTCAGTGTGCCGAGCATTTTCCATGCTAAACCAGAATTGGAACGATCACTGGATGGGCGGGCAGAAGCCGCGCTGGACTCGGGCAGTCCTCGCTCGCGCTTTTTGTTCTACAAAACATGCTTTTGCTTGTGTGAACTTAACTTTAGAAAGATTTTTCTAGCTGTTTTTGCTCGCTGCGGAACTCGCCAGCATCGGCATTCTGCCCACCCTTTAAGACTCTGCCTTTGTTGAGGGCTTCTGACTCAGCTTTAGTTCTGTTTCAATTCTGGTTTAACATGGAGGCTCTCGCATCTTTCGTACCTCTTGTACCTTATTGAGTTTTAGGAGAAAGCGATGTCTTCAAACGACTCACATACACGAGCCTTTTCTTCGTCCGACAATAAGCAGCAGGTAAAAATCTGTGTTGATGCCGATGGGGGAGACGATGCCCCAGAGGCGGTGATTGCAGGAACCAAACTTGCGCTACAGGCCGACCCTAAGCTCAATGTGCTGCTTGTGGGCAGAGAAAGCTCCATATCGGGCCTGGCAGCTGAGTTTTCGGACAGAATTGACCCTGTTGTTACCACAGAGGTAATTGAGATGGCTGATCATCCGGCCCAGGCGATCAGGCGCAAGAAGGACTCTTCGATTGTGGTTGGCTGCAAGCTTGTTCACGAAGGCAGGGCCGATGGATTTTACTCGGCAGGCTCAACTGGCGGCTGTCTTAGTGGGGCTACGATTTTGATTGGACGTTCAAAAGGGGTTTTAAGGCCTGCGCTTGCAACAATAGTTCCTGTGCCTAGCAAGCCCGTGGTGCTGCTTGATGTAGGTGCTAATGCAGACTGCAAACCTGAGTATCTCTTGCAGTTTGCCAAGATGGGGCGCGCCTATGCCAAGGTGATCTTGAACAGATCTAAGCCAACGGTTGGGCTTTTAAACAATGGTAGCGAACCAACCAAGGGCAGCAGTTTTGCTCAAGAGGTTTATGCCCTTATGAATAAAGAGCTAGAAGACTTTATTGGAAATGTTGAGGGCGGAGATCTCACTAGTGCAACCTGCGATGTTGTTGTTACCGATGGCTTTACCGGCAATATCACTTTAAAGGTTCTAGAGGGTACTGCTTTGATGATATTTCGCTCGGTTAAATCGATCATGACATCTAGTACGGGCAACAAGCTGGCGGCGGCCAAGCTACGTCCAGCTATCAATGAATTTGTGGCCACTGTTAGCCCCGAAACTTATGGTGGAGCGCCTTTGCTGGGCATCAAAACTGCCTGCATTGTTGGTCATGGTTCGTCTTCGCCCAAGGCTGTTGCAAATGGAATTGCAGCTTGTGCTAAGGCTGTAAGAGACGATCTAGCTGGTTCTATTGAGCGAGAGATGTTGCTCTAAAGGAGATGTTGTTCTAACTGACTCCTAACGGTTGCGCTCTAACTAGTTAGAGCTTGCAAACATAGTTTTTATCGACAAGAATGTGTCATCGCCAACTTGTTTAAGCCTTGTTAGATTAGGGAGCTTTAATAAGGGAGTTTTATGAATCGTGACGAAATCTTTCAAGACGTGCTCGCGATTATTGTTGACCAGATTGGTTTAGATGCCTCAGATATTAGTATGAATAGTTCTTTGAGGGACGATCTGGATGTGGATTCTTTGGATCTTCTTCAGATAGTCACGGCTATTGAGGACGGCTTTGATATCACAATTGAGGATGAGATCTTTGGACAGGTAGAGACTGTTGGGGATGCAGTCGAATATATCGAAAATCTAATTTCATGACACAAGAACGAAACCATATATTTCCGGATAAGGGACATCTTGAGGAAATAACAAAAAAAGCAGAGTCTATCCTCGAGTACTCCTTTAAAGACAAAACACTTCTTATTACGGCTTTAACTCATCCATCGGCAATTCAAGATCAACCTTCGCACGAGAGTTATGAGCGTCTAGAGTTTTTGGGCGATGCCTTTTTGGGTCTGGTAGTTTCGGATGTGGTTTACCGGCGTTATCCCGATTTGGATGAGGGAAAGCTCACGCGTTTGAAAATCGCTGTAACTTCTGGCGAAGCACTTTCCGAAATTGCAGGTGAGGTGGGATTTGCCGACATAATCATATTTGGACCTGCAGAAGACCGTACAAATCGCCGAGGCCTTCACTCGGCCTTAGAAAATGTATTTGAGGCTGTTATTGCGGCGCTTTATTTGGATGGCGGCGCAGAGGTTGCTACCGAATGGATAATGCGCACCATTGTTCCCAAGATTCATCGATCGATGGCCTCTGGTGTTAAAAACTATAAGGGACAGTTGCAAGAGGTTCTTCAAAGCTTTGGAACGACTCCTGTTTATAGGGTTGTCGATGAACAGGGACCACCTCACGATCGCACCTTTGTGGCTGAGGTTTTGTGTGAGGGCGAGGTTTTAGGCAGTGGAAGCGGTCGCACTAAGAAAGAGGCCGAAACCTTTGCTGCACAAATGGCTCTTAAGAAGATAGACAAGGAACCTAAGCGCTAGAATACACACTGTTAAGAACTTATTAAGCTTAAGCGCTTGCGGCTTAAATTAGGCATGGCTTGTAGGCCCTCCTCAAATTGTCGATATTGGCCTAGCGCATGTTGTGGAACAGGATTTACGTGTATTTAAAATCTCTGGTACTTAAGGGCTTTAAATCGTTTGCAGATAAATCTGTAATTGAGTTTGAACCTGGGGTTTCGGCAATTGTTGGACCTAACGGCTCGGGTAAATCTAATATCTCTGAGGCTGTGCTTTGGGTGCTTGGTGAGCGCAAGGTCTCTAATTTGCGCGTGCACTCAATGGAAGAACTGATCTTTTCGGGTTCTTCGGCAAGACCTGCCGCTAAGCTTGCCGAGGTTGATCTTGTTTTAGACAACTCCGACTCAACCATCCCAATCGAATTTAACGAAGTTGTTATCACTCGTCGCATGCATCACAACGGCGAGAGCGAATATCTAATGAATGGCTCGCCCTGTCTCAGACGCGACATTATCGACATACTTCACGATTCTGGCATTGGCGAGGGAGTGCACTCCGTTATTACTCAGGGCAATCTCACAGCAATGATTGAGTCTAGACCTCACGATAGGCTGCTTTTGCTCGAGGAGGCTGCTGGCATTCTTAAGCACAAGTCGCGCAAAGAAAGGGCTGCAAGACAGCTGTCTAAAATGGACGGCACTCTAGATCGTGTAAAGGATCTCGTTAAGGTAATCGAGTCGCAGCTCAGGCCCCTAGAAAGACAGGCTTCTAAGGCAAAGCGCCACGAGGAATATTCCAACGAGCTCAGAGAAATTAGCCTTTCGCTTGCAGTGGATGATCTACGCAATTTGCAGGTTCAGTGGGAGGATCTTTCTAAAAGCGAAAAGGAGATCGAGGCAGAGGCTGAGCTTGTGAGCTTTAGGCTCAAAGAAAAAGAGGCCGAGGTCAACAAACGACAGCGTGTCCTGGAGCAAAAAGGCTTGTTTGTTGGCGATCTTAATGAGCAGCGCAGCAGATGCCAATCTATCATGGCTAGGCTCGAATCCAACATGAGGCTTTTGGAAGAAAAAGGCAAAAACATGGTTTTGCGCCTATCCTCGCTTAGAGCCACCATTCATTCTTCTGAGAGCAGGCTCACTGCTGCTCGCAACGAGAGAATTCAGACAGAAACTGAGCTTAACGACACATCGGCTAGGCTTACGGCTCTCTATTCAACATTTAATGACTTGACTCGTAGTTCTGAGCAGGTCACAAAGGATCGTCGCCGGGCACAAGATGAGTATACGGCTATGAACGCCAAGCTCCGCAACAATGAGAGTGCTTTAGCTGCTACAAAAGACAAGCTTGCAAAGGCAGAAAGCTCGCTTGAAGCGCTCGAGGTAGAGGAGCGCATGCTGGGTGAGCAGCAGATTCAGCTTGATCAGGATATCTTGCAGGCCAAGGCCCAACTTTCGGATCAGCGCGAGAAAGCCGATGAGCTTTCGGGGGATATCTTAAAAGTTAAGTCTGAGCTTTCGCTTGCCAATTCAGACATAGACAAGCGGGTGCGACTGCTCGATAAGGCTCGCATAGAGATGAATGCGACCCGCGATAAACTAGCCGAGATTCAAGCAGAACTGAGGGCCTTGCGCGAGATCGAAAAGGCCTTTGAGACTGCCTCGCCTGCTCTTAATTGGATTGCAGAGCACCAAAGCGATTTTGCCGGTGTTGTTGGTAGGCTTTCGCAGGTCATTAAAGCTCCGCCAGATATTGAGCCGGTGTTAGAGAGACTGCTTGGTGCAGATGTTTCGGCTTTACTGGTGGTGGATCTTAAGTCGGCCAACCTAATTGCTGAGCGTCTTATCAAAAGCGGAGAAGCTGGCGAGGTAACTTTTTTGCCGCTGGATATCGAATCTGTTGCCGATGATGATTTGCCAAGTTGTTCCGATGGGGATCGCCTGTTGGATTTGCTTAGTTGTGATGCAAGTTATGAGGGCATTGTTAGAGCTCTTGTAGGCGATGTTTACATTGCTAAAACAGTGGCTCAAGCGGTGCTTTTTCATGAGCGCAATCCTGAGTGCAAGGTGCGCTTTGCAACAAGGGATGGGGCTGTGGTGTGGCCCAATGGCAAGATTACCTTAGGTTCGCAGATTGCTGATATGGATGGAGTGTTGGCAAGGCAGCGCAAGATCAACGAACTAGATATAGAGAGCGATACTTGTATCTCAAATCTTTCTGAGAGTGAAATGGCAGTTTCTGAGGCAGAAAAGGCCCTCACTTTGGCTCAGCAGGATGGTTTTGAGCTTTCTGAGAAACTTGCCAAATTGCAGGGCGCTTACGATTCTGCCGAAAGGGAGATTAAACGACTCGAAGAAAATGTGCTGCGATTGAACGGAAATAAGGATGAGTTGCAGCGCAAATTCAAGGGGGTTTCTGTTAGAAGGTCTCAGTCGGCTCCCTTAGCTCAGGAATTTAGGGACAACATCGCTCAGATAGAAGAATCCATTGTGCAGATAAGGCTCGAGACCGAGGAGTCGTCTAAGCGTCTCTTTGATATCAATCAGCAAAAGAGCGATATTGCCGAGAAAGTTGCTGAGGTTAAAACCGAGATGGAAACCTGCAAGTCGTCGATGGAATTTAGGCGCAAGCGCATCGATAGCCTAAAAAGCGAGATTGCTGAGCTAGAAAAGACACTTGAGGTATCCAACCAAACTCAGGAATCTCTTTCGATAATTAGGCTTAGGGTTGATCCTCTCTATAAAGTTTTCGAAGAGCTTTACTCGGGCATTTCTGAGTGGGCCGAGAAGCTGCAAGAGCAGGCAAAGCTCACGCAAAGCGATTCCAGCTCGCTAAGAGAGATCATAGAAGAGGCCAAGGCTGCTAGAGACGAGGCTAGGACTCGACAAAACGAAATTAAGACCCGCTTAAGCGAGCTGCGCGTGGAAAAGGCTAGGCTCGAGGTTGATGTAAAGCATGCCATTGCGCGAATAGAAAAGGACAACAAAACTTCGATTGAGGCGGCACTTGAGGTGCCTTCGCCCCAAGATAGAGCCAAGGCCGAGGATAGGGCTTTGAGACTTCGAAGAAAGATCGAAAACCTTGGTACTGTAAACCCTGTTGCCATGGTGGAGTACGAGAAGCTCAGAGAGAGGCGCGACTATATAGAGTCGCAGATGCAAGATCTTTTGGAGGCTCGCAAAAAGCTCAATACCATCTCGCGTGCTTTAGACACCAAGATGAGGCGGCAATTTAGAGAGACCTTTGATGCCGTAAACGATAGCTTTAAGAGCTTGTACGAGCAGCTCTCGCCAGGAGATACCGGAGAGCTTGTTGTGCTAGGTCGCAACGAAGAAGGCGAGGGTGGCGTAGAGATTGTTATTCATCCGCATGGAATGAAGCTAACCAGCCTAACTCAGCTTTCTGGTGGACAAAGTGCACTTGTGTCCATTGCCTTTCTTTTTGCGATATACATGACGCGCAATGCGCCTTTTTACATCCTAGATGAGATTGAGCCTTCGCTCGATGGCACTAATTTGCAGCGAGTTTGCGATTTGCTCGACTCGATGCGAAAGTCCACTCAGCTCATACTTGTTACCCATCAAAGGCAAACTATGGAGATTGCAGACATACTATACGGTGTGACAAAGCAGGCCTCGGGGGTAAGCAAGGTTGTGAGTCAAAAGCTCGACCAGGCCCTGCGATCCTTGCAGGAACAGGGCGTGGATGTTGATGGAGCGTCTGCTCAGCAGAAGGCTGGGGCTGCATAGTTTTTTGCTGGGAGCTGGGAGCTGGGAGCGAGCTTTTTGCTGGGGGCCGGGGCTGCATGGG
>CAZOMM010000039.1:0-12272 GCA_964581165.1 uncultured Coriobacteriaceae bacterium | reverse complement strand
GCTGGGAGCTGGGAGCTGGGAGCGAGCTTTTTGCTGGGGGCCGGGGCTGCATGGGTTGCTGAGATGGCTTTTTTAGGATGGCTTTTACAGGGGGCTGGGCTTCTTAGTTAGCCTCAGCACGATAAGAGGGGGATAAATGAAGCTTCGTGAGAGACTCTCACGTGGAATGGCTAAGTCTCGTGAGAAATTAAGCGAGTCTATGAATATGCTGCTTCGTCGAGGTGCCAAGCTCGATGATGAGTATTGGGATGGCCTAGAAGAAGCTCTGATACTTTCGGACATGGGGCCTGCAGCATCAATTCAAATTGTGGAAAACCTCCGTGATGTAACTAGGCGCAAGGCGATTCCCGATGCAGATGCTGTGAAAGAGCATCTAATTGGCGAGATTGCAGAGATGTTTGTGCAGCCCAGCTCGGATATCTTTGAGGATCTGCCAGTCTGTGTACTCTTTGTTGGTGTGAACGGGGCTGGAAAGACCACCACGGTTGGAAAAATTGCCAAGTCTGGTGTGGATGCCGGACATTCCGTGCTCCTTGGAAGCGGAGATACCTTTAGGGCTGCGGCAATTGAGCAGTTAGAAGAGTGGGGACGTAGAGCAGATGTAGAGGTTGTCGAGCGCGAGCGCGGATCTGATCCAGCAAGTGTGTGCTATGACGTATTGGAGAGGGCCGAGCAAAAGGGTTCAGAGCTGGTTTTGATAGACACGGCAGGACGCTTGCATACCTCTGACGATCTGATGCGCGAGCTCGAAAAGGTGGTAAATGTTACCCGTAAAAGGGCAAAAATTCCTGTTAAAACTGTCTTAGTAATTGATGCAACTACAGGGCAAAATGGACTTTCTCAGGCCAAGATCTTTAACAGTGCTCTTTCGCTTGATGCTGTGATTGTTACTAAGCTAGATGGCACGGCAAAAGGTGGAATTGCCGTAGCGATATCTCACGAATTGGGACTTCCTATAGCCCGCATTGGAGTGGGGGAGCAGATTGAGGATCTGCGTCCCTTTGATGCAAGGGAGTTTGCCGAGGAGCTTGTTGGGTAGTTGCTGTGGATTTACTACAGGCTCGCCGCAGACTCGCTCTGCACATGGCAGGCGGCTAGATTTTGAGGCTAGATTTTGAAAGGTGGTTAGCGTAAATGCTCGATTCTCTGTCGGAAAAGCTTCGCAATGTTTTAGATAAAGTACGTTCCAAGGGACGCCTTTCCGAAAAAGATATAGACGAGGCCATGCGTGAGATACGTATGGCTTTGCTCGAGGCCGACGTTAACTTTAAGGTTGTCAAGGGCTTTGTTGCCAGAACACGCGAGAGATGCTTGACCTCCGAGATCATGGAATCGCTAACTCCTGGTCAAAACGTTGTTAAGGTTGTGCTTGACGAGCTTACCGATCTGCTTGGCTCTGAGGATTCCAAGATGATTTTGCCTCAGAAGATGCCTGTGATCATCATGCTTGTTGGTCTTCAGGGTTCGGGTAAAACCACCGCTGCTGCCAAGCTTGCTTACTACTTCAAACAAAGAGGCCATATGCCAATGCTTGTGGCCTGCGATGTTTATAGGCCTGCTGCGGCAGATCAGCTGCAGACTCTAGGCGATGAAATTCAGGTTAAGGTCTTTAGAGGCGATGGAGTAGATCCTATTGGGATTGCGCGGGCTTCGCTTACAGAAGCCAAGGATTCGATGCGCGATATCGTGATCATCGACACTGCTGGTCGTTTGCATGTTGACGAAGAGATGATGAATGAGGCCGCAGCAATTAAGGCTGCTGTTGAGCCAGATCAGCTCTTTATGGTTGTTGATGCTATGACTGGTCAAGATGCTACAAATGTAGTTTCTGCCTTTGCCGAGAGGGTCGATTTTGATGGCGTGATCATGTCCAAGATGGATGGTGATGCAAGGGGAGGTGCTGCACTATCTGTTCGTGAGGTCACAGGCAAGCCCATCAAGTTTGTCTCTGATGGAGAAAAACCCGACTCATTAGAAGAATTTCATCCCGACAGGATGGCCAAGCGCATCTTGGGCATGGGAGACATGGTCTCTATTATCGAAAGAGCTCAGCTTGCTGCCCAAGAAGAGATCGAGCAAGAAGAAGCTGAGCGTCTTGCACGGGCGGAGTTAACACTCGACGACTTTATTACCATCAATCATCAGCTCAAAAAGATGGGCGGGGCAGGCAAGTTTCTCTCCGCTTTACCTGGCGGGGATAAGGCATTGGCAGCAGGTCATGTTAGTGAGGACTTTTTTGATCGTGCAGAGGTTATTGTGAACTCCATGACCAAAGAAGAGCGCAAAAAGCCAGGTGTTTTAAATGGCTCGCGTCGTCAACGCATAGCTAGGGGTGCTGGAGTTGAAGTTAGCGATGTCAATCAGCTTGTCAGTCGCTTTAATGACACAAAGAAGATTCTCAAAAAACTGCAGGGTATAGAGTCTGGAGGCGGATCTAAAAAGCGTCCAAGCAAGGGCGGTAAGAACAAGAGCCGCAAAGCTAAGAGACGTGCTGGAAAGGCTCTAGCAGGCAAGGCCGCAATGCCTGCAGGTTTTTCGTTTAAGGATCTCAAAAAACTTCAGGACATGATGGGCGATTTAGACATGTAGCTTGTGGTGTAGCTTGGATGTGGCTCGTGGTGTAGCTTGGGGCGAGATCTTTTCTATCGCCTCACTTTGTGCAGAAGCGATTTAAGCGCAGAAATTCCTCCTTTGGTCTCTTTGTCGGGCTGTGTCTCGTTGTCGGCCTGCGACTCGTTGGCTTCGTTTTCGTATTGCCAAATCTTCCATTCGAGCCAATCGATATACCAGCCGGCATCTTCTATTTGAGACCTAAGATTCAAACAACGTTTCAATAAAAATTCACCAAGCTCACAGCTGCAAAGATCTCGGTATTGAACAATAGAGTTTTCGTGATAGTAGGATTCGTTAGGAAGTTTAAGAATACCTAGTGATGGCTCAACTTTTTGCAACACAGCTTCTTGTATCTTTGCAAGGCTATCTAGGCTGCGTACCGAATTAACAGCATGAAGGATGCCATCTAGGACAAGGTTTAAGAGGCTTTTCTCGAGCTTTTCATAAATTCCATGCGACAGAAGAAATTCTTTAAGCTGTTCATAGGTAGCCGTAAAAGATGTTGGGTTTTTGTCGTAGGTCGATTGTAGGCTATTGTTTCCAGGGGTTCTGTCTACCCTGTAGTGCACAAAGCATCTATCGATAACAGCTATACGCTTTGCAACGACAACTGAGCTTTGGGCAAAAAAGACATCGTTTCCCCTACTTGTCTCCATATACCTAAGCTTGTTTTCTAAGATGAAACTTCTTTTGTATAGCTTGTTCCAGATCACACTTCCAAATGTGTTAAATATCTTATCTGGCATGTCGTCTGCACTAAAGACTTCTTTATCGGGCACATTGTTGCTGTTAAGAAATCCCCCCCCGCCCTGTCGGCATTCTTTGTCATGTCAAAAGTCCAAGCGCCAAAGACAAGCACATCTGCATTAGTTTGATCGGCTCGATCAGCTGCAGTTTTTAGCATATCCAATTCAAAGAAGTCATCGGCATCCAAAAAAGAGAGGTACTTAGCTTTGGCCTGCTCTAAGCCTTTGTTGCGTGCAGCGCCTGCACCTTTTTGCTCTTGATTAATGATGGAGATGCGATTGTCGGAGTCTGCATAGCTGCGCAAGATCTGAGGCGAGGAGTCGGTTGAACCATCATTTACGCATATGATCTCGATATCTTTCTCGGTCTGCGCAATCACGCTGTCTAAACACTGTTCCAAATACCTTTCAGCGTTGTGAACAGGCATTATCACTGAGATTCGAGGAGTAGTGTGTTGTGACATTTAATCTCCTTGTTTGCATTGTTTTAGCATCATAAGCACTTGTCTTTGTTGAATTGTCATTGCTGTCCTTTATGGCTTGCGAGTTCTCGACCTGTACTGGCTTGCGAGTCTTCAACCTCCAATGGTTTGCGAGATGTCGGCCTGCTCTGGCTTGCGAACTCTCGGCCTCCCATAGCTTGCGAATCCTCGATCTGCACTGGAATGATCCACAGGTAGAGCATAGTCAATACAGCAAGTAGGGATACTGAAAGAATTCTAAAGGTAAAAAAGTAGTGGACGTAAGAGTGATTTCCTATGGCTATGTACCATGCAATTGGGAGGACAGCAATAAGTAGCAGTATTGTGAGCTTGCGATTAAATGAATGTCTAAGCTCCCGATTTCGAAGCAGTCTTATTGGTACAGGTACTAGCACCAAGACGATGCAAGCAAAGCTGACTGGTGAGATAAACTCTTTGATGTTGCGGTATATCGTGGCAAGAATCGAATATCCCTCGGGCGACTCAGTAGCAGATGCTTCGCTGAGTGAATTGCTAGCCGAAGACCTATACAACACCTGGTCGATTGCGTCGGTGATGATCGAAGGATCTGCGAGGAGCAGCGCTGCGATTACCCACTTACCAGCCCACATCAAGGCATATCCCAGACCCCAAGTTATGCAGAGTCCTAGCACATGCTTTAGCTTAAATTCCTCTGAGTATGTGAGCCACCATGCTACACAGATAATGAGAGGTATTCCGAGTGTGAAGAGCGGATATGTTAGAAAGTCAAAGTAACTTGTGGCAATGCCTATCCCAAAGAACAAAAGAAGCATCGTGGCATAGTCGCGGCGTTTAGCCAACCACAGCACGCTAAGTGCGCCAGCAAAGCCTATATAAAAAACCGAGGAGTACTGAAGCGACATGCCAACAGCTAGAGGTGAGATTGCGATGTATGCCGTCAGCAAAGGGGGAATCAAAGCTTTAAGTTTAGCCTTGTGTAATTTCCACATCGTTAAGGCAACTAAGCATAGTTGGAGGATTATGTTTAGGATCCTTATCTGTGAATATCCTAAAAAGACGAGCAGTGGTTTTAGGACTATCAGATAGCCCTGCCAATATCTCGAGTAGCTAGTGACTATCTCATTGCCTGTACTTTCGTTTTCGCCGAATAGTTCTACCAATGTCTCGGCTGGAGTGGTTCCTTCAATGCGTCGGCTATAGCCCATAAGAACCTTTTCCAATAAGCCTTCATCTCCGTCGTAAGCAGCTGTAAGTAGCATCTTGGCATCCGTAAAGTTATCCAATCTACTAGCCGTAAGTTCTGATAGGGTCGGATAGGTACCCTCAATTTGCATAACTTCCGAAGCATTTAACATGCTGTTGTTCATTGTGTCGCTTGGGATCATATAGCTGGCAGTGAGTGCGCATAATCCAATGACATACGACACGAGCAACATAATGATTGCGCTTGGAAAAGACTTTTTCAGGGCTCTGCTGAAGTTCACTTGTATAGGGGTCCTTTTGGCTGCTAACACTGTTAATCTTTATATCTATGTTAAACCAAAATTGACACGATTAAGCGATGGGTGCACAGAGGCCGCGCTGGACTCAGACAGTCCTCGCTCGCATGCTTTGTTCTACAAAAACATGCTTTTATTTGTGCAAAATTATTTTTAGAAAGATTTTCTAGTTAGTTTCGCTCGCTGCGGAACTCGCCAGCGCCGGCATTCTGCGCACCCTTCTAAAAGGAGGCCGTCGTTGATGAATGTTTCCAGCTTGTCTAAGGCAGTGGTGGTTTAACACAGAGATCTCTATTGACTCTAACTTGAGTCTCTAACTTGAGTCATTCAGCTCGCTTGTTCTATTTTCATGAGTTGTAAGCATGCTGTATTGAACAATTTCAAGCTGCTCTACAGCTAACGAAGAGCTGCTTTCTTCGTCAAAGCTATGCCATTGGTAATTGGAATCCATATAGCCGCTTATATTGATGGCAGGAATAACATCTTCTATGGCAAGCGTGTAGGCAAAATAGTCATTTAGGGGCAGTCCCGATATCTTCAAAAGGTTTGCAGCTAAGTAATTGAGGCTCAAATCTTTTTCGTTGCTTGTGCCATAGATTTCTTTGAGTTCATCGCAGTTTGTCCATATGAGATAGGGTGTTGCATAACACTGCTGAGCTTGCTCAATTGTCATTTCAGAGAGTTCCACACCCTCAGAAGACACGGCAATTTCTTCTACTAGGCTAGACTGATGGTCTCCAAACATGCATACAATAACCGGCTGTTCAAGATCGCTGAGTTCTTCTATGAACTGTGCAAATTCTATGTCGGATCTATTTACACAGCTTAAGTATTCGTCAATTTCTGCGTCTGTTTCTCCATTAAAGTCAGCGTGCACGTAATACTCGCTGTTTTCATAGTCTCCTGTTGTATATCCACCATGATTGGCGATAGTTACATCAAAAATAAACTGTGGCTCATCATTTTCTTCGAGCAAATCGAGCACACAATCATAAGTTGATTTATCTGTTACGTAGCCACCACGACCATACTCAGCATTTTCAAAATAAGTGATATCAAGAAACTGATCGAAGCCAAACTGCTCATACAATCTGTCGCGACGCCAGTTTGTCGCAACAGCAGGGTGTATGGCTGTGGTGCTGTATCCTAGCGAACTCATATAATCGGCTAGATTGTTAACTCCCACGAGGTTATAGAACAAGTATGGGTAAACTCCCGAGCCTAAATATCCCATAGAAGCACCAGTTAAAAACTCAAATTCACTATTGCATGTGTTTCCTCCAAATGTAGAAACATATGCATTGCCGTAAAACAATGACTCTTCGCTTATAGAATTAAAATTAGTTAGACCTTCGTAGGAATCATCAATAGCAGAAAAGTTTGAGATATCTGCAAAAGACTCGTTCATGATCACTATCACTGTTGGTGTTACATCAACATCAACAGCTTCAGCGGCCTCAGCTAAGTCTTCCGAAGAAACTGCAACATCGTCATATAGAGTGGATGTGCCACTAAGGAGGGCTTCAGCTTCTTCAGATGAGTAATTTTCTGGAGCTTCAAGAGACATTTTTTGTGCATACTCCATAAAGCAAAGAAGCATGCCTTTTTCATTAAAAGATTTGAGATTAGACCATGCACTTATGTTGCAATTGTAATCTTCTTCTATATCGACAGTGTTAAACCATGTTACAGACACAATAGCTACCAGCGCAGCCAAAGCCGTATTTGCGATAGCTCCCTTTAGTGTCACTTTTTGGCGGGGAAAAAATGCGAGCGCGCACGCAAAGACCTCTAAGATGATTATCCCTGCGAGAACTCTGTTGGATAACGTGTAAACATATTGCGTGCTTACTTCGGCGGCTGTTTGGAGTGCCAATAAATCGGATGGAAAGATCGGTTGAGATTTGAACTCAGCGACGTAATAATTGGCGATCCCCAGCAAGAAGCACAAAAGTAAATAGACCATCATAGAGGTCTTAGTTCGCTGCCCTATTGAATACACAAACAAAAAAATTACTGCCATTATCATGAGGCCTACACCCACGAAATATGGGTTCATTTCGAAAAGTCTGGTGTTAAAAGGAAACTCCACAAGCAAAAAACCAGCCGGAATGCACAGTGCGGCAACAAGTGATATGCCAATGGAATAGAGAGTTTCGGCATGCTTAAAATGCTTTTGACACCATGTTTCGATGCGCTTATGGAATATCTTAAGAACTATATAAAGAACAACTAGCATTAAGGCCAAGCAGGCATATCTAGTTGAGACATCAATTGCAAACAAGACAATTCCCCTAAGTTTTTAGGTTCTCGGATTCTGTGGTTTTTGGATTCCATGGCTTTATACATTTTGTAAAAAGACCATTCAAACGAACGAAGGTATCAGTCTAGCAACTAAATAAGCAGCAGGCATTTTGTTAACAGCTTATTGGTTTTTTCTACGAAACAGGGACAGGGCTTTTGGCAAGATATCTTTTAGCAAAAAACCTGACACCTCAGAGCCATCTACTTCAGTGTCTTTTGGGCTATTTTCACTTTGCGCAAGTCTCCATTCGAGCCAATCGCTGTACCAATGGGAATCTTCTAGTCTTAGATTCAAGTTCAAGCATCGCTTAAACAGATACTCCGACAATTTGCATTCGCAAATGTCTTTGTACTGCGAAATTGAATCAGGATTGTAAAAGGTGTTGGCCGGAAGCTTAAGTAATCCAAGTTCTGCTTCGATTGTTGAACGAACAGCGTCTAGTAGTTTTTTGAGGCTTTCTAGGCTTCTCAAGGAATTGACGTTGTAGACTACGCCTTCAAGACAGAGATTTAGATAGCTTTTCTCGAATTTTTCGTATAGTCCTTTGGCTCTCAAAAAGTCACCAAGTTTTTTGTATGCAGAATAAAAAGTAATTGGATCGATGTCATTGTTTGATTGCAAGCTAGTGTCATTGGGATTTCTGTCCGATCTATAGTGCACAAAGCACTTATCGATTACAGAAATTCGATCTGCCAAACAAATAACACTTTGACTAAAAAAGAGATCGTTAGCTCGTCTAATTTCTTGAAACCTAAGATTGTTGTTTTTAACAAAATCCGCCCTTATTAGCTTGTTCCATGCGCAATTTGCAAATGTGTTAAATATCAGATCTGGCATATCGTTGCTGCTAAATACGTCTTTGTTGGGAATATTGCTGGTGTTAAGTAGCCATTTAGCTTGTCTATTAGAGTTTCTTTGTGTGCTGTAAACCCATGTGCCGTACACTACAACATCTGCCTCGCTAAGATCCGCCCTGTTGCCAGCTGTCTGCAGCATATCTGCTTCAAAAAAATCATCGGCATCCAAAAATGAGAGATATTTACCTTTGGCTTGGTCTAGGCCTATGTTTCTTGCGGCTCCGGCACCTTTTTGCTCTTGAGTAATAATAGAGATGCGATCGTCGGAGGCTGCATAGCTGTGTAGGATCTGAAGTGATGAGTCAATAGAGCCATCGTCTACGCATATGATTTCGATATCTCGTTCGGTTTGCGCTATTACGCTACCTAGGCACTGCTTCAAATGCTTCTCGGCATTATGAACTGGGATTATCACCGAAATACGTGGTTGATTTTGTGCTTGTTTTTGCTGCTGTTTTTGCTGCTGATGTCGTGACTGATTTTGTTGCTGATCTCGTAACTGATTTTCCATTTTTCGATTGTGTCTCTAATCTTGAACGACCTTTATTGTTGGTCTATGTTAAACCATCGTTGAATATCTGAGCCCAGCGCGTATCGCGCATATGACTATCTGAATCCAGCGCGTATCGCGCATACCCTTCCGGTAATCGTGTCAATTTTGGTTTAGCATGAAGCATTGTTACTTGCGCCCAAGCAGTTTTCTGGGAATTGATGTAAGAAGTCTACCCAGACGATAGGAATTACTGCTCTCGTATTCAGACACTACTGCCTGTCGCTCTTCTTCTCTAATCATGGCCTCGCGAGCATGCTGGGCTTTTTGAATTGATTCAACGCGTTCGAATGCTTGTTGCACGGTGGCTTTTAAGGCTATTTGTTTTGGGAATTCATTAAACGAGCAGTTTGATCTTTCCTCATTATCTAGCTGGGCGTATATATCGAAAGCTAATCCGTAGTATCTTAGAATGAGAGCCTCGACTCCCAGTTGCTGTTCTTTGGTTTCGAATGGGGGATCATTGGCAATCATACTAGTTAGTTCGTATGCGCAGGTCAGATAGCCAATTACACGTTTATGAGTGAGAGGGCTTGTCATAATGGAACCCTCTCGAACACGTCTTAGGTATAGCTTTTTATCCATTAGAGCTATTTTTTCTGCTTTTAGAAGTACTACTGCAGTAAACAGGTTGTCCTCGTGAATCATTCCGTTTTTAAAACGGATTTTGTAGCTTAAAAGCCTTTTTAGGCGAAAGAAATGCTGACATGCGCTTGCTAAAAGTTCTCCCTTAAGCTCAGATTTAGCAACAAAATCAATACCTTTATATACGCCATCTGGAAGAGTTTGAGCATAAGAATCTTTGTAGACTGCAAAACGTTGACTGAGTTCTTCGGAGTCAAAAAAGGCTTGCAGAGAGAATAAAAGATCATCAACACCGAGTTCATCTGCTTTTGACACCAACAGTTCCAGAGCATTTTCAGACAATTTATCGTCTGAGTCTAAGAATTGCATATAATCTGTTTGCCTGTTGGGGTTATTCTCCAGCCAATCAAGGCCGAAGTTCCTAGCAGAAGACAAGCCCCCGTTGCTTTTGTGAAGAGCTATAAAGCGGCTATCTTCTTCTTGCCACCTATCGATAATTGCAGCAGATCCATCACTTGATCCATCGTCTATGCAGAGCGCTTGAAATAGGGGAAATGTTTGATTAAGGAGCGACTGATGAAGCTCCTCTAGATAATCTTTGCTGTTGTATATGGGGATTATCACCGTGACTCTCGGCTTGGCGCGTGGGACAGCTTGTGACTTAGCATGTGGCTCAGCGTGTGAGTTGACGTGTGGCTCAGCATGCAGATCAGTGTGTTTCAATATCAAGCATCTCCTCGTTTGGCACTTTCTGGTTTGCTAGCCCTTATTTGGCGGATTAGT
Source organism: uncultured Coriobacteriaceae bacterium (assembly GCA_964581165.1). Lineage (GTDB taxonomy): Bacteria > Actinomycetota > Coriobacteriia > Coriobacteriales > CADBOM01 > CAZPAN01. The sequence goes on along the minus strand of CAZOMM010000039.1, from coordinate 1,870 downwards.
ACCACAAGCAACTAAGGTTATGAATGCCCTATGTTAAACCAGAATTGGCACAATCACTGGATGAGCGCGCACTTATATGCAAGACGGGTACACAAAGAACTCCAATAATCACGTACAGCAGTGACACAAGGCGACCTATGGTCTCAATGCCGTGATTGGGATCACATAGGCATTGTGTTGATGATCGTATCGTGCAATTGTTGAGGTAGCCGTTAGCACAGCCATAAACACAGGTTCTGGATTGCGAGCTGCCGGATTGTTTGCCACTTTCTTTCGCAGACGACCAAGGCTTTTTAGGGCTTCTGGAACTTTGTTTTCTCCAAGCTTAACTTCGATCCCAGCCCATCTACCATCACGCAGTTCAATAATCATATCTATTTCTAGACCATCTGAATCTTGATAATAACGAAGAGACCCAGCCGTGGAATTAGGCAGGGCCGATGTAAAGATACGCAGATCGTGCACACAGAGTGACTCAAACAAAAGCCCCATTAGTTGCCCATCTGTCAATAGTCGTTCGGGAGAGATATTTAAAAGAGATGCTGCAATTGAAGGATCTGCAAAATATCGTTTTGGCTTGGTTCTCACCCTAGACCGAGCGCGCACAGGAGCATCCCATCCTGGAAGTTCTTCTAGAACAAAAAGACTTTTGAATAAATCGAGATATGAGACAACTGTAGACTCAGCACCCAAGGCAGACATATCTGCAAAAGAATCCTTTGCTAATGTCTTATATGTTGCAGAGCTTAAAATATTTCTAGCAAGTGAGAGTGCTATACGGCGAGCCGTTTGCTCGTTTCCTCCCTTTTTGGGCACACTTACTTCAAATAGAGCATCGAGATAATGTGCAACAACTTCTTCTGAAGATGCGACATCAAGATCCATCAGCTCTGGCCACCCTCCTGCGCATATACGTTCTGCAAAGAAGTCAAGTCCACGTCGTTGAACTGTGCATGGCTCAAAAATTCCGTCGAATAGATCTGCGAGCGAAACCATTCCCTCAGAAAAACCGCTCTCCCACAAAGTGAGAGTTCCCATATCAACATGTGCTATACGTCCTGCACCACTGTGGCGCACCGCGTCCTTTGCTGGAGTAGATGATCCAGTAAGTATGAACATGCCGTGCCCTTTTGCAACTCGGTCGATCTCATGACGAGCAACATCCCAAATTGCAGGCACCTCTTGCCATTCATCAATAACACGGGGGTATTCACCAATGAGAGCAAGCTGCGGATCTGCCTCGATTAGGGCTTGTGTTTCTGGGAGATCAAGCAAAATTGAGCTTTCTGCAGCTGCGAGAGAACTCCACGTTTTTCCGCACCATTTAGTTCCTCGAATCTCTACGGCTCCGAAAATCTTTAGCAAACTGGCAATCTTGCTATCAACGATTCTAGGGATATACCCTTGAGGCTTTAAAGACCCATATTTTTGTTGATCAGCCACCCTTTTTCTCCTTAAAACACTTTTTAGAGGATTGTTGCACTAGATTTTAGAGGATTTCTAGACTGGATTTTAGAGGAAACTCAACATGGTTTTTAGAGGGTTTTGAGGAGAGATTTTGACTTGATTGAAATCCACGCCCCCTAATGTTGCGCAACTTATAAAAAAGAGTTTCCGCATCTCAAGAGCTATGAACAGTCCAACGGGATTTTGTGAGGAGTTTTGACGACGCGCGTAGTGCCGTTAAGGCTGACTCTTAGAGCGTGCGAAAAAAGCTTTGTTAGAGCCGAACAAACAGGTGGCAAAGTGCATAACAAATGCCGCGACCATGCGCCAAAGTTCTGCGCGTCGTGCATTTTGATGATGACGAAGTTATGCGCATCGTGCATAATTCGAGCAAAGAAGTTCTGCGCATCGTGCAAAATCCAAA
>CAZOMM010000038.1:15292-18785 GCA_964581165.1 uncultured Coriobacteriaceae bacterium | reverse complement strand
GGGCATGTTAATTATCCCCCTCCACACAGGGGGCTTGTTAACCCGTTAAATATAACGTTATTTATTTGTACTTCGGTGTGATGAAAAATCTATTTTTTTGAAAATCGTGAAAATTTTTATGGATTTAAATAATTTTTATGTTAGAGAAAGCTTACTTTAGCCAATTTACCGGCGGGTTTAAAGAACTAAAGTTCGCAAAAATAAAAGGGAGACAAAGGTGAATCCCTTATCTCCCTCTTAAAAATCCACAAAAAACACATAATAAAACCTGTGTTGCAAAGATTTTTAAAGATTTTTATTAATTAGAAGCTAGGGTATGTTGCTCGGCCTTAGAGGCCGTTAAAAACTTGATCTTGTAATCAATCATTGTTCTGTCCCTAGTGCTCTTGTCAGTAAAATCGAGATTGAAATTATCTTTGATCTTGTCTATGTGATAGATAACAGTGTTGCGATGCATAAAGAGTTGTTTTGCCGTAGAAGAGACATTGCAATCACAGTTGAGATAGATCCACAAAAGCCTAAAATCATCGGTGCCATTAGCTTCGTCGCGGGCGATGATTTTATCTAAAAAGGAATGCGAAAAAATAAAATCCCTGTATCTTGATTTTTCGAGATCTTTGTCTATTAGGTAATAAATCAAAACGTCCTCAAAGGCATATACAGGTCTTACATATTGTTCAGAAAACATTGAACGCTCGAGATCAATGGTGTCTTTATAGTCGCAGGCCTGCTTTGCCTGTTGATAAGCCAAATCTAAATCTTCTATACGATCAAAAACCTGAGAGGTTCCAGCAAAAGCGCTATAAGGTTTGCAAATCTCGTTATCTACGTTGTCTAAGACAGTTTGAATCGAAAATCTGCCATCATCCTGCTTGCTCGAGTACAGCAAAGCCAAAACATCTCCACCGTATCTAAAGGGAATTGATTGAAAATCGTTTAAATTTTTGGCGCTTTCCATTAAGTCAACCAAAAGCTTATCGTCTGCAACTGTGTGATTTTTAATGAGAACGAGTTTGAATTGGGGATTTTCTGGAATTCTTAGCTGTCTTAAACGAGCTTGAACAATGCCTTGTTCCATTGGGTGTCCGGAGATGATGTTCACTAGCATCATGCTAAAGGGATTCTTGCTCTCAAGCTCAATTTTCCACATGCGCTCACATAAACGACCCACATAATCGAGAAAGATCGATAGATAATCCTGAAGGCCTTGTGTAATTGCAATCTTGTCGCAAAACATCAGACAGGTGCCAAAATTATTTCCAAGATGTTTAATGGGAACGACAAGTATGTCTATAGTCTTCCCTCTTTCTATTCTCTTGTTAATTCTTCGACCAATTGATTTAGTTTGCGGGTCGTTCATACCTAAGCTTTTTTGTGCAGCTGAGCTTAGAAAACCAGAATCTATGAGCGTTTTACTAATGTCTTCTGGAGCTTCTGATGTACGTGTATATGCAAGCAACGAATTAGAAGAGTCGATTAGGATTAAATGATTCTCTAGGATATGTCCACTGGCATCGAGCATTTCTTGAAAACTACCCTTGTCTTGCAAGATATCTGCCAAACGCCTGCTCCAGAAAAGAATGTTGAGAAAGAACTCCTGGACCATAAACAAAATGTAATAGTAAGCAAGATCCTTTTTTACAATCATGATCCTGTCATCAAAATCATCTGCCCACCCTAGCGTATGTTCGCCATCGTGGACAATTAAGAAAGATGAATTGCTGTGTTTACGTAAAAGTCTTGGAGCTTCACGGCTTTGACAAATTATTAGAACTTGAGGATCGCCTGATATTCCCTCATCTAATCCAGCTTCCAGAGTCACCGCTATAAAGCCTCTTAATGCCCAGTGCTTACCTGAAGGCATTTGAAGAATAGTTAGAGGTGAGAGGTAATCAGCAAGCATAGAAAGCGTTGCACGAGGCGCTGAGTCGTCAATCATGCATGATGGCGACGTACTGTATCTCATATCACCCACCGTTTCAGATCCCCATACCAGACAAAAGCAAGATATTGCTGCCAACTACAAATTGCTGCCAACTATAAGACCACAAGAAGACTATAAGGCACCAATGCACTACTGCAGATCTAAGCGCAGATCCTCTGCATGAGAACCGAGCTAGGCCTAGCTCCCAATTTTGATGGAAAGTATTTTAACGCGATCATACAGCTTGCGCCTACATATAAGCCTTAATATGAGCCTTACTTCCTCATGCTAATTGGTAAAGTCCACTTGCTTGCTAGATGAGATATCTGTTGAATCTGTTTAAAAAGCTAACTTAAAATCGTCTGTATGTCTGAACTGGAGAGCTATGAGGAAACGAGTCTAATTGACCAGCAAACGCGCAAGAATTCTCAATATTGTCCTGGGAATTTTAGTCTTATTACTTGCAGTGCGAGGAAGCTTAGAGCTTGCTCCTCAGCTCCTCATACTCATTGACACGTTTACAAAGGGCACTGTTGACACCACAGTCTTTGTTTTAAGTTTCTTTTTGCAATTAATTGAATTAGTTGCAGTTGCTGCTTCAATTTTTCAGGCCGTAGCTCTATTTAAAAACAATAGACGCAGAGCTGCACATATCAACATATTCAATGCACTTCTTTGCATACTGGCTCTTCCATCGAGCATCGCCTTATACGGTGTTGGAATAACTGCTCTTACAACGCTAATTAGCATCATTGTTCTTTTGGTTATAGCCACTCTTCTGGATAAGACAGTAATTGATGAGTTAGTTCAGGACTATCAAAATAGACGGCTAAATTTTAAACGTAGGCACCAAGAACAAACCCGCCTGCTCGAAGAAGCCGGCCATGAAGATCGATTTTGCAATCTCAACATCTTTTATATTTTTTGGACTTTTATTTTTTGCTCCATTCTTGGCTTGATTTTCGAAACCATTTATCACTATGCCTTATTTGGAGAATATCAAGACAGAGCAGGGCTTTTGTTTGGACCCTTTTCTCCAATTTATGGCTTTGGTGGCGTTATCATGACCGTTGCGCTCAATCGCTTTAAGAACTCAAGGTTGATTTGGATCTTTTTGATTAGTGCAGTAATTGGTGGAGCTTTTGAGTTTTTAACCAGCTTGTTCCTAGAAACCGCCTTTGGAGTTGTTGCCTGGGATTACACAGGAAGCTTTCTATCGATAGATGGTAGAACCAATGGATGGTTCATGACAATGTGGGGAATCCTTGGAGTTGTTTGGGTCAAAACCTTCTTCCCGCTTCTTTTGAAGCTTTTAAACCTAATTCCTGCTTCGTGGAGAACCGGCATTACGACTGTGTGCATGATCTTGATGTTTGTTGATGGAATCATGACCTTTCAGGCTATAGACTGCTGGTACAAACGAGAATCAGGTTTGGAGCCCATTACGGGCCTTGAAATCTTTTACGCAAATAACTTCGACAACGACTTTATGGAAACTAGATTTGCAAGCATGACTATGAATCCAGAAGATTCAGTAAGATACAAGGCCTTTGAATCCCAGTAGTTCTT
>CAZOMM010000038.1:11577-15192 GCA_964581165.1 uncultured Coriobacteriaceae bacterium | reverse complement strand
CATCCAAGCTTAGGTATTACTGCAACTGCGATACATACCTCGCATCTTGATTAGGTGTTGCTGCGATACATACCCCGCATCTTGGCCAATAAGACAAGAAGCTGTGCTCGTTCTGCGGGTTCAAGTGACAAGGTGGCATCGCTTTCCCAAGAGGCATAGATGGTTTTAATGCGCTTAAAAACCTTCATTCCATCATCTGTGAGACTTAAAACAAAAGCTCTGCCATCAGTAGAATGCTTGCGCCTTATTGCCATTCCGCAAGACACAAGTTTTTTGACTGATCTTGTTGTGTGGCCCGAGTCTGCTCTAACAGCGCGCGCCAGCTCTGTAGGAGAACAGTCTGGATGCTCCCCTATATAAACCAAAAAGGCAATTTGTCCGGGTGTTATCTCACAATCGCCTAAATGATGTGAGCAATACTCATCAAAATCATCGTTTAGTGCTGAGATAAAATCTATCAGAAATCCACTCATATTTTCTAAGAATAAGTTGTTGACATTATCAGATAAGCTCAATATACTTGACTTTGTCAACGAAATCAGACAAAGCACACAAGCAAAGGAGTGACAGGTCATGTATGAGATTACCCCAATTAGGAGACAGGCACTTTCTAGGTCTTACAATCCGTTCTCAATTTTCGACGAAATCGAAAAGGCCTTCTTTAACGGAGGGACAAATTCCGCTCTAGGATTTAAGACCGACATTAAGGAAACGGACGATGGTTATGAACTAGATGCTGATATGCCAGGATTCGATAAGGACCAGATCAACATTGAGGTTTCGGAGGACGTTTTAAGCATCACGGCTGAACGCAAGTCTGAGAGTGAGGAAAAGGACAACGAGGGCAACTACATTAGACGCGAGCGCTCTTATGGTTCTTATTCGAGATCATTTAGAATCCCCGACGTTGATGTTGATGCAATTACTGTGGCCTACGATAATGGAGTTCTTAAGATTAAGATGCCAAAGAAGGGTGAGGAAAAACCAACAACTAAAAAGCTTACGATTGGCTAATCAACCTGCCTAAGCTGCTTAAACTGTAGCCAACTTACTTAGGCTCTTGTAAGTAAACGTTTCGTAGACAAAACAACATTTAGCAGATAAAACACCGACAACACAGTTCCGTAAATCATCAAGACAATGCCCCGGTTTCTCAGGCTAGAGATACCGGGGCATTTGCTTTTGTGTATTTGCGTTTGCACATTAACTAATGCTTACCGAGGTTCTTTTTCCAACACTAACAAGCTTGGCTACTAGATTGTTCAACTCGTCTTTAACATCAATTGTGTAATAACACATCGAGTGACCAATCTTATCTGGCCTTGCTGTAGCAATTAGGCGCTTTCCTTTAGCTGTCCCAATAAACTCTATGGTGCTGCTCACTGTGACCGTAAGGATTCCTTGATGGTTTGTAGCTACCGCAAAAGCAAAATCTGCTAGAGAAAAAATGGCTCCACCCATCACGTTTCCTCCAGCATTGAGATGCCTGTCAGCTATGTCACAGGAACATATGGCAACATCCCCATCAACCACATCTACGACTGCTCCAGTACACTCGCTTGCAAATCTATCGCGCTTAAAGGTTTTACGAATTGCCTCGAGATCTTCTCCAGCCAAGTTCTAGTCCTCCCTATTTCGTCCCCAAAAATAGACTGCAACTGTTCCAGGGCCAGTATGGCTACCTATTGTTGTTCCAATATAGTTGATATCAACCTTGCCATCGAGTTTGGTAAATCTCTGCTCAATTAAATCGGCAACAGCTCTGGCATCCTCATAGCAAGCAGAATGTGTGATAGAACACTTACCCGAATAATCCAAACCATCGCGAGCATATTCTTCCATCTTGTTAACAATCTCGCGGATGACATTCTTTTTGCCACGAATCTTAAAGCGTGGAATTAAATGACCCTCCCCATCCATATTGAGAAGAGGGCAGATATTAAGAACAGTTCCAAACCAACCCGAAGCCTTAGAAATGCGACCACCCTTTACATAAAAGCTGAGGTCGGTAGAGAAAAACCAGTGATTAACCTCAAGTCTATGATCTGTGGCCCACTGCGCCAACTCATCTATTGAATATCCCTCGTCGCGAAGTCTAGAGAGATGATCAACAAAAAATCCATAGCCACCAGATGCTCCAAGAGAGTCAACGATGATGACTTTACGATCGGGATATTCTTGCATTAGTTCATCTCGTGCACTTATGGCCGAGTCATAAGTACCGGAGATGCCCGAAGACAAGGTGACATGCAAAATATCTTTGCCTTGCTGCAAGAAGGGTTCAAAGAACTCAATGAACTCACCTTCGTTAACCTGAGAGGTTCTGGTATCGGCACCCTCTAGCATTTTTCTGTAAAAATCTTCGAAGGAAATGGATCTGCCTAGATCGTCTGGGTATTCCACACCATTTAGAAAGTAGTGAAAGTAGATAATAGGAATATCGCGTTCTTTAAAGTGCTCTTCGGTGAGATCGGCAGTCGAACAGCAGGTCAATACATAATCAGCCATTGGCTCTCTCCTGTTCCTGGTAAGCAGTTAGCAAGCAGTCGAGTTAAACACTTCTGTATGCTTAGGGCAACACAGCGACGATGATATCAGATGCTGTGTTGAGTCCAACGCCGGCATTCTGCGCACCCTTTGATGAGAACCTGTCGTTGTTGAGTACTTCCAGCTTGTCTAAGGCAACAGTGGTTTAACATAAAAACAGTGTTTAGCTTGTGTTTAGGTACTACCAGTGCTTCCAAAACCCCCAGATCCCCTTGTTGTCTCATCCAAGGACTCAACTTGCTTAAGCACAACTTGCAAAGCAGAAACAATTACCAGTTGAGCTGCTCTATCTCCCGTACTTAGCACTATTGGATTGTTTGGATCTAGGTTTACAAAAGTACAGCTGAGTTCTTTGTTTTTATCTTCGGGAAAAATCGGAACTGGGCTAGCAAGAATAGAAAGCCCTTGTTTTGCAGCAAGTCCACTGCGGGGCTGTAAAAGACCTATGCATCCTTGGGGAACTTCGACTTTGATTGCAAAACGAGCTTCTGCACAGCTCAAGGGCATGATTGTAAGGTCATGAGAAATTCTAATATCTAAGCCATTGTCGCCAAGATTTGCATAGCTAGGCAAAGGCAGAGATTCATCTAGCATCGTGATCTTAATGCCTGTAGATGTTTTTAGCTCTTCCAACTTATCCACCCGATCATCTAAACCTAAAAATGCTGATTTATCTGCTTTGTTGTTGATTGCTTGCTGCGGACAATGCATTACAACTGCAATTGCCACTGGCTCACCCTGTTTGATAGTGATAGGAGACCCACTACAAGCCATGCAAACAGGAACTTTAATTTCACCACGATAGCCCGAGTCGATAAGACCCAAAGAGTTTGGAAGCAAAAGCCCATTGCCTTTCGAAAGCCATGGTGCCAAAAAAATAAAAGCAGCATGATCGGCAGGAAGGGATAATCTAACTCCCGTGCTTATCATCACTCGCTCATGTGGGCCAATCTCAACATCTTTGCAAGTTCTAAGTATCACTGCAGTAGCCGCGCCCGAAGAAGCATGCAACAAATTTGGATAGCAAGATCGAGGGAGATCCGAATCAGCAGGCATCCAAGCCAAAAA
>CAZOMM010000038.1:0-11477 GCA_964581165.1 uncultured Coriobacteriaceae bacterium | reverse complement strand
TTAATCACGCCGTCACAACAAAATCATCAAAAGCCCCTGCAAGAGCTTCGGGACAGCGTAGGGTCATCTCGGTTCCATCTTCGGTATATCTAACAGAGACAACTGTGCATTTTTCGTGCGCCATCTTTACCATATCTCCCCTTGTATAAGGAAGAACAACACTAAGCACAACATCTGAGGCCGAGCAAGCCTGAGAAATGCGAGCAATAAGCTCCTCAATACCGCTGCCATCTAAGGCGCTCAGGGCAACAGAATCTGGGTAGCGCCTAGAGATGGCTTCGGCAGTTTCTACATCAAGTCTGTCGATTTTATTAAGAACAGTTATCGAAGGAATGGCTGAGGCATCAATTTGCTCAAGCACCTCTAATACCGCATCATATTGAGCCTGCATTCTAGTAGATGAAGCATCGCAGATATGCAGTATTAGATCAGCTCCTGCCACTTCGTCCAAGGTAGACTTGAAAGCTTCGACTAAGGTTGTGGGAAGTTTTTGAATAAAACCAACTGTATCTGTAAGAGTAACAAGGCGGCCCTCGGGAAGAGTTAGTCGCCGGGTTGTAGAGTCAAGAGTTGCAAATAGCTTATCTTCAGCCAAAACACCCGCGCCGGTTAAAGCGTTTAGCAGTGTAGATTTGCCAGCATTGGTGTAGCCAACTAAGACAATCTTAAAAACTCCATCAGAATAGCGGGCTTTGCGCTGCATATTTCTATCGCGGGAAAGCTTAGCAAGCTCGGTTCTAATACGATCGATTCTCTTGCGAACCATTCGTCTGTCGACCTCGAGCTGGCTTTCGCCCTCACCAAAGCGAGAACCAACTCCACCACCCATTCGATTAGATGCTAGGTGAGACCACATACCCCTAAGTCTGGGAAGCAGATATTGGTTTTGAGCCAAACGCACCTGGAGACGGCCCTCTTTTGATAGGGCATGCAAAGAAAAAATGTCCAAGATAAGTGCCGTGCGATCTATGACCTTTACATTGGGCATTGCTTTTTCGAGATTTGATTGCTGAGAGGGACTTAACTCGTCGTCAAAGACTACAATTTGCGCCTGATTAGAGCGTGCAAGTTCAGCAATGTCTTGAACCTTGCCACTTCCAACAAAGGTTCTAGGATTTGGACTTTGGAGTTTTTGACTTGTGCTTGCCACAACCTCAGCGCCATCGGTTTGAACAAGTCGTGCAAGTTCTTCTAAGGATTCATCTAGAGGCCAGTTTGGGTCTCCCCTATCGATGCCAACTATTACTGCTCGCTCGGCAGCAGATGCGTCCTCTCGTACATATCCAAAGTCCAAAACCAGTTCCTCACCATGTAATTAGGACTCAATACACAGAGTTAGTTATTTTAAAGGGCTTAAAGAGTTTTAAAGAGTGTCACGGATTCTTCTTACAGCTTCTTCGAGCCTATCGTCTGGAGTTGTGAGTGAAATTCTGATGAATCCCTCTCCATCGGGGCCATAAGAGCTACCAGGAGTCACAATAACATGTGCCTGCTCAAGAACCTTAGTGGCAAACTCTGCCGAAGTCATACCTTCTGGAACCCTACACCAAACGTAGATGCTTGCCTTTGGAGGTTTGCAATCAAGGCCGATTGACGTTAGAGCATCACATATAAGGTCACGTCTGCGAGTGTAGATCTTGTTCATCTCGTCAATGCAATCCTTTGGAGATTCCAAAGCGGTAATGGCAGCATCTTGGATGGCAGTAAACTGACCAGAATCAAGATTGTTCTTTACGGTACCCAAGCATTCAATTGCATATGGATTTCCGCAAGCAAAGGCAATTCTCCACCCAGTCATGTTGAAGGGCTTAGATAGCGAGAAGATCTCGATGGCAACATCTTTGGCTCCGGGGCGTTGCATCAAAGCAGGGGCAACGTAACCATCAAAGCAAGTGTCGCAATAAGCATTGTCGTGAACCAACAACAGGTCATGCTCGCGGCAAAACTCAATTGCCTTGTCAAAGTACTCTTCTGTTGCAATTGCACCCGTTGGATTGTTGGGATAGCCAATAAACATAATCTTGGCTTTTGCCAATACATCTTCGGGCACATTGTCAAACTCAGCTAAAAAGCCATTCTCCTCGCGCATGGGCATATACCATGTCTCGGCATTACAGAGAGTAGCTCCTCCACTATAGACCGGATAGGCAATCGCAGGTGCTAAGACATAGTCTCCCGGATCGTCAAAAGCCACATGTACATGGGCGATACCTTCTTTGGAGCCGATCAAAGCCAAGACCTCGGTGTCTGGATCAAGATCAACATCAAAGCGTTCCTTCATCCATGCAGCACAGGCCTTTCTATATTCGGGCGAGCCTGCATAATCGGGATATTGATGGTTGCTGGGTTTATGAATTGCCTTTTCCATAGACTCAACAATATGAGCAGGCGTTGGCATATCTGGATCTCCTATACCAAGCGAGATCACATCGATACCCTGAGCCGTCAAAGCAGCTTTTTTCTTGTCGATCTCGGCAAAAAGGTAAGGTGGCAAATTGTCTAGACACCTGGCTCGTTTCATATCTTTGTCTCCTTTCGAAGGCCTTGCCTTTTGCTTAGCTAACACATCTTTCTAGCAGCCAACTTTCTAGCAGCTAGTAATTATAAATTTCAAGAGTTCCTCTAAAAGATTCTCTGGCAGGACCGGTCATTGATACGCCGTCGTTTTCTAGCTCTATGAACAGGTCGCCACCTCTCAGTTTTATTGTTGCTGCTGCGACTGCACGACCCGAGATATGTGCGGCTACTGCAGTGGCGCAGGCTCCTGTACCGCATGCAAGAGTTTCGCCACAGCCTCTCTCCCAAACCCTCATCAAAATTTCGGCTGCCCTTTGCTCGGTCTCATCTACAGAGTCGGATCCTGAATCTCGAATATAAACAAACTCGATATTACATTTTTCTGGAAAGACAGGATCTGTCTCCATAGCAGAACCGATAGATGCAATATCAAAACTATCCGGATCCTCAAAAAAAGAAGGATCGTCCATAAAAACAATGCAGTGTGGATTTCCCATAGAAACACAGGTAACAGGAAGTTCTCCAAGAGGAGTTTTCATAATGGAGTCAACAGCAGCGCCGTCTTTTGTGGCTTCAAGTGTTGTGGGAATGTCTTGCGTAGCAAGAATAGGCTGTCCCATCTCGACTCTCACCATATCAAGCTCGCCTTTTTCGTTGCAGGTAAAACTAATGTGCTTGCGTCCGGCCAGAGTATCTATCTCCAGCTTAGCGTCTGGCACTTCAACGATCTTTTGATCCACTAAAAACTTGGTGAGGCACCTAATTCCATTGCCGCACATCTCGGCTACAGTTCCATCCGAGTTGTAATACGCCATAAAAGCATCTGCGCCTTCACTTTGTCCAGGCCTTGCCAAGATGACACCATCGGCACCAATGCCAAAGTGCCTGTCACAAAGCGACTCTATAGTCTCAGACGACAAGCTAAGCTTGTTTTCCATGTCGTCTATCAAAACAAAATCATTTCCAAGTCCATGGATCTTGCAAAAATTGAGCTCCATACTGTCCTCCATACAAGCCACCGCACAAACAGCTGTCGACACTACCTTTACCTGTCGACCCTACCCTTATCTGTCAACACTATCTTTACCTGTCGACACTATCGGTCTAAGTATCTTTCAAAAATGTCTTTTGATATCTGTGCTTGATATCCACGAGGATTTTACTGTCCTATTCTTTCTACACTGTTAAATACATCTTGTCACTGGCCCTAGCTGGCTGTCCCGTAAACGACAGGTGTGACCGCAATCGATAAAGCTAACTGCCCTGCAGGCAACAGACCTAGTCTCCAGCAATAGGGCCAGCCACCCTGCAAGTAGTAGATCTGCCCGCGCCGTTATCGATCTGCCCTGTAAACGAAGCAATGAAAAGCAAGTCGAAACTACAAGACAAGACCCTTGACCGCCCTATAGTGCCGTGCCTGCAATTGCAAAAGCATTCAGATTAATTCTGTTATATCTTCGTAGGGTTGGAATTAGATCGGTTTACAAAAAATGCGCGATGGCGACCGGTTTCCGACAAGGTTGTTGCCCTTCCCGACACATATTGAAAGCTGTAAAAGGTAGCAATTGGCAGTTGGCAGTAAAAGACAAAAAGGCAGTATTAAAGGCTTGCTTCCTTAGGTTTTAAAGCTGTGTTGGTGGGATTAAACGTTAAGACGAGGAGGGATTTATAGAATGGAAACATCTGAGATGATTCCGCTGATTTTGGGTTTAATTGCGGGTATCATCGCTGCGCTCTATGCCGTGATACTTATCGGCAGGATCAAGAACTTGCCTGCAGGTAACAAAACGATGCAGGATATAGCCTCTGCAATCCAAGAGGGTGCAATGGCATACCTGAGCCGCCAATATCGCACTGTTGCGATTGTGGCCGTGGTTATTGCTGTGGTGCTGCTAATTCCGGGATTCTTTGGAGTTTCTGGATTTGGAATCTGGACTGCAGTGGGCTTTTTAATTGGAGGTTTCGCTTCTGCTGCAGCCGGCTTTATTGGAATGCGAATCTCTGTTACGGCCAATGTTCGCACAGCCGAGGCAGCACAAAGCGGACTTGGCAAGGCTCTCAGGACTGCGTTTCAGTCGGGTACCGTTACTGGAATGTTTGTTATAGGACTGGGAATCCTTTCGGTCTCCATTATGTCGATCCTAGTTTTTATGGGAATAGCCGATGACTCTGCCTTAGTGGGCCTTGGCTTTGGTGGTTCCCTTATTTCGGTATTTGCTCGTCTTGGTGGTGGAATTTTTACCAAGGCTGCAGATGTCGGAGCCGACCTTGTTGGTAAGGTCGAGGCTGGAATCCCCGAGGATGATCCTCGCAACCCCGCTGTTATTGCAGACAACGTAGGCGACAACGTGGGTGACTGTGCTGGAATGGCAGCCGACCTCTTTGAGACCTATGTTGTTACCACCGTTGCAGCAATGCTGATTGGCACACTGGCCTTTGGCGATGCTAATCTTGCAGTTTCACTTGGCTTTCCTGTGGTAATTGGTGCAGCTTCTATTGTTGCTTCGATTATTGGAACTCTCTTTGTGAAGATGTCGCAAAACGGAACCATCATGGGAGCCCTTTACAAAGGTCTCTGGATTGCAGCAATTATCGCAATCATTGCTTTCTTGCCCATCTGCATGTTTATGCTCGATGGTGTTGCGGTAACAAATACCTCAATTGCTCCAATCGATGTCACCTATCTTAGGATTTGGATCTGCGCAATCATTGGTGTTGTCCTAACTGCTGCAATGGTTTACATCACCGATCACTACACTTCTTCAACTAAAAAACCAGTTGATTCGATCTCTAAGGCAAGTGAGACCGGCCATGCAACCAATATCATCCAGGGCTTGGCTGTAGGTATGGAGTCCACTGGTTTCCCAATTCTTGTGATCGTAGTTGCAACAATTGCAAGTTATTTCCTTGGTGGAATTTTTGGAATAGCTGTTGCAGCCTTGTCGATGCTTTCGATGGCAGGCATCGTTGTGGCAATCGACTCCTTTGGACCTGTTACAGACAACGCTGGTGGTATTGCCGAGATGAGCGGTCTTCCCGAAGAGGTTCGCGAGAATACAGACGCTCTGGATGCTGTTGGTAACACCACCAAGGCAGTTACCAAGGGTTATGCAATCGCTTCTGCAGCACTTGCAGCTGTGGTTTTGTTCTCTGACTTCACCAACTCTGTATCTGAGGAAACCGGAGCTGCACTTACATTTGATTTGTCCAGCCCATTTGTTCTGATTGGACTTTTCATTGGTGGCCTTCTCCCCTACCTGTTTGCTGCTCGTGCAATGACTAGCGTAGGAAAGGCTGCTGGTGGAGTTGTCGAAGAGGTTCGTCGTCAATTCAGAGAGATTCCTGGAATTATGGAGGGCAAGGGTAAGCCAGACTATGCCAAGTGCGTCGACCTAGTTACCCGGGCGGCCCTTCGTGAGATGGTTCTTCCTGCTATGGTTCCGATCATCACTCCAATTATCATTATCGTCATTGGGTTTATCCTTAAGGCCGTTGGCTACGATGGAGCATTTGTATTTACGACTACTGTTTTGGGTGGAGCCTTGGTAGGAACCATCGTTACAGGTCTATTCCTTGCAATTTCGATGACCAACGGTGGTGGCGCTTGGGACAATGCTAAAAAGCTCATTGAAGAGGGCAATTACGGTGGAAAGAACTCCTTTGCACACCAAGCAGCAGTTACAGGCGATACCGTTGGAGATCCTTATAAGGACACCGCAGGCCCTGCACTTAACTCCATGATTAAGGTCTTCAACATCATGGCACTTTTGCTCGTACCACTGCTGGCACTCCTTGTCTAGTTTGTCATTGCGCGTTGATTAAATAGCTTTGTCAGGCCTTACTGGAATGTAGGTATGGCCTGACAAAAAGCCGGAGAACGCCGGAGAAACCCGTAGAAATCCGAAAGTAGAAACCCCGGAAGTAGAAACCCGGGAAAACGAAAGCACCCAGACAGAAATGTTTCTGGGTGCTTTTTTAATGAGTGATGTGCCGAGCACGCCACGTTTTCTAATGGGCGAAAGCCAGAGCAGGAGCGTTCAACAATAAACGCAAGGCTCTGGCAAAATCTAACGAACCAAGCGGATTAACTGAGGCTCGCTAACTATTACTTCGGTATCCATTAAGCCCAAGACGGCAGATTGTATCGGACCCTCATCGGCTCTATGAGTGATGATAACCAGATCGGTGGTGCGACCATCTCCCCCACGCTGAACAGCCGATTTAATCGAGATCTCCCTAGCAGCAAAAATCCTTGCAATTTCAGCAAAGACACCTGGCCTGTCAAGAACTGGGATCCGAATATAGTATTCAGCAGAAATGCTCTCCATGGGAAGAATCGGACGTTCCTCAGTGCAAGAGCAACCATGAAATACCGAAACACCATCTGCAATAGCACGAGCAGTCTCTATTACATCAGCCACCACCGCAGATGCTGCAGGACCTTCCCCAGCTCCCTCGCCAAAGAACATAGTTGCACCAACAAAGTCGCCAACAACATAGATGGCGTTGTAAACTCCGTTCACATTTGCAAGCTGATGATCGTGAGGAAGCATGGCAGGGTGTACGCGAACTTCTACACTTTCGTCCCTCAGATTCGCAATTGCCAAGAGCTTGATTGAATAGCCCATTTCGTTGGCAAACTGCAGATCTAAGGGACTGATCTTTGTGATTCCTTCGGTATGAACATCGTCCATCGAGATTCTGCAATTAAATGCAATAGAAGCAAGAATGGCAATCTTGGCTGCTGCATCAAAGCCATCAACATCAGCAGTTGGATTGGCCTCTGCAAAGCCTTTGCGCTGGGCCTCTCGCAATGCGTCGCTGTAATCCATTCCATCCTCACCCATCCTAGTGAGCATGTAATTGGTTGTGCCATTGACAATACCCATAATGGAGCTTATCTGATTAGCAGTAAGGGAGTGCTTCAAGGGGCCAATGATAGGGATTCCTCCTCCAACTGAGGCACCAAAAAGAATCGAAACACCACCTTCTTCGGCAGCAGCAAAAACCTCTTCGCCTGCCGAGGCCATCACAGCCTTGTTTGCTGTAACAACATGCTTTCCTGCTTTGAGTGATCGCAGAATTACATCTTTAGCAACGCCTGTGCCGCCTATTAGCTCTATAACGATATCGATATTATCTGCCTCGATC
The DNA here is from genome assembly GCA_964581165.1 of uncultured Coriobacteriaceae bacterium. Lineage (GTDB taxonomy): Bacteria > Actinomycetota > Coriobacteriia > Coriobacteriales > CADBOM01 > CAZPAN01. The sequence goes on along the minus strand of CAZOMM010000038.1, from coordinate 3,809 downwards.
ACAGCATTAAGATCTGTTGTAAAGATATCCTCAACACCAAGATTTACAGCCTTTTGACGGCTGCGCGAGGCAATAAGCACGATATTCATCTCAACACCATAATGCTTAGCAAAGTCCTCGCGATGACGGCGGAATATCTCGACTACTCCTTTGCCTACAGTTCCTAGTCCCACGAGTCCGATGTTGATACTTTTCATTGGGCAGTCTCCCTGTCCTAATAGGCCTTATTAACTCGAGCGCTATATTTTTGTCTTGTACTTTCTTGTACCTTCTGTTTCTTAGTCGTCGGTATCGCAGGCCATAAGATCTTCGTAAGTCTGAGGTCTTACAACAATCCTAAACTTTCCGTCTCTTACAAAGGCAACTCCCGGACGTGTAATTGAGTTGTAATTAGACGACATGCTAAAGCAGTAAGCTCCAGTTCCAAACACTGCAATCACATCGCCCTCTTCGACAGGCTGAATAGAAGCGTTTGTGATAAGCACATCACCAGACTCGCAGTGCTTACCAACAATTGTGACAACATCTGTGCGTGGGCAACAAGCCTTGTTTGCAACAACTGCTTCATAACGGGCACCATAGAGTGCCGGACGAATATTGTCGCTCATACCACCATCAACAACTGCATAGGTTCTTATCCCGGGCACCTCTTTAATGCTTCCAACTCTATAGCAGGTAAGCCCAGCATTGGCCACAATGGAGCGACCAGGCTCAACGGCCACTAGAGGAAGCGGAAAACCAGCTTCTTGGCACTTAGCCTTCATATGCTTACCAATACGTTCGCAAAACTCAGGGATCGAAGTTGGATCATCGTCCTTGGAATAAGCTATGCCAACGCCACCACCAAGATCCATCTCCTCGGCCGTATAACCAAACTCATCTCTTATCTTGCAGGCAAAATCGATCAAGACATCGATCTCCTTGTCATAAGGCTCAAGATTAAAGATCTGCGATCCAATGTGTGACATAAAGCCCTTGAGCTGCAAGTTGTCAGAATCAAGTATGAGTTTGATTGCCTCTTCGGCCTCTCCGCTGGCAATGCTAACGCCAAACTTTGAGTCTTCCTCACCTGTTTGGATATATGTATGCGTGTCGGCATGGACTCCGGGACGCAGCCTTATCATGACCTCGGGCTTGCGGTCATAAAGATCGGCCATAAGATCGATCTTTTTGGCTTCGGCACTAGAATCGATCACGATGCGAGCAACGCCAGCTGCCAAGGCCTCTCGAATCTCTTCATCAGACTTGTTATTGCCATGCATAACAATGCGCTCTGGAGGAAATCCCGCAGCAAGTGCAATTGCCAGTTCTCCACCGCTGCACACCAAAAGATGACAGCCTTCTTCTTCGACCACACGACACATTGCCTTGCAGATAAAAGCTTTACCAGCATAACTAACTCTTCCGCCGCCAAACTGCTCCTCAAGGCCTTCTTTGTACTCGCGTAGCCTAAGGCGCATATGCTCTTCGTCCATCACAAAGAGCGGCGAGGTAGTTATTTCAAGAAGCTTGGAGACATCAACGCCACCAACCCATAGATGTTTTTCGTTAGTATCTGAATCTTCAAGCCTTGCTGTAAGTGGAAGTACCGGCCCTAAATCTGTTGTTGTAATTCCATCTCCGCACTCTGGTGCCTTGCTAATCTCTTCGCTCATCCTTAGCCCCTTAATCTTTTTTGACGAACCTTAGCTTTAGTGACTTAAATCTTGCAATAAAGTCGATAAAGCTACATCTACATTCTTTCGGGTGCGCTTACGCCTAATAAGCCTAAAGCGCACTTAAGGACACTTCTAGTTGCATCACACAGATACATTCTTGCAGCAGTAAGATCCTCATTATCTGTGAGGACCTGGCAATTGGTGTAAAACTGATGAAACGTTGCAGCCAACGATTCAATATAGTGGGTAAGCCGGTACGGCGCATAATCACGAGCCGCAGATTCTACAATCTCTCCCATCTCGGATATCTTGCGACATAGCTCAAGCTCCGAGGGATCATTCAATAGAGAAAGATTCGCATCATCATCAACTGGCTTGTTAGCACGGCGAAGAATTGAGCAGATTCTGGCATGTGCATACTGCACGTAATAGACAGGATTAGAGGAATCTTGCTTTTTTGCAACTTCGATATCAAAGTCGATGGCTTGATCGGTAGACTTGCAAAGCATCAGGTACTTGGTTGCATCTGCGCCAACCTCTTCGATCAGCTCTTCAAAACTCACCATCTCTCCGGTGCGTTTTGACATTCTTACAGGTTCGCCAGCCCTAAAAAGATTAACTAGCTGCCCCAGCAAAACCTTTAGCTTGCCTCCATTTCCCAAGGCCTGCATAGCGGCTTGCATTCTAGCCACATAGCCGTGATGATCGGCTCCAAGAATGTCTATTGCTATGTCAAATCCCCTTGCAAATTTGTTCGAGTGATAGGCAATGTCGGGAGTGAAGTAGGTGTAGCTGCCATCATTTTTTACAAGGACTCGATCTTTATCGTCTCCAAACTCTGTGGACCTAAACCACACAGCACCATCTTTCTCAAAAATGTAACCAAGCTCTCTTAGACGATCGATCGTAGACTCTATGGGAGTCTTGCCGTTCTCATCGGCAAGATAGAGACTTCTTTCCGAGAACCAGTTATCAAACGACACTCCCACACTAGCAAGAACACTTTTCATGTGCTCAAGCATCATCTGATAAGCAAGTTCCCTAAAGTGAAGACTGCGCTCTTCATCGCTTACATTGACCCACCTATTCCCATCGGAATCCAGAATCATTTGAGCGATTGTTGTTACATAAGCGCCACCATATGCATTTTCGGGAAGCTCGGCATCTACTCCGCAAAGTTGCAAGTAGCGGACATCGATAGAATGGGCAAAGTTTTCCATCTGCGAACCAGCATCGTTGATATAAAACTCGCGCTCGACTTTCCAGCCTGCGTGCTCCATTACATTAGAAAGAGCATTGCCAAGAGCCGCCCATCTACCGTGGCCAACATGCATGGGACCTGTTGGGTTTGCGCTCACAAACTCTATTAGGCAGCTACGCCCTTTTCCCATATCGACCTTGCCAAAATCTTTTCCAAGATTTCTTGCATCGCGAGCAACATCTTGGAGAGCCTTGTTGCTAAGGCGCATGTTGATAAAGCCGGGGCCGGCAATTTCTACAGACTCTATAAAATCTCCGACGGGAATATGAGAGGCGATTGCATCAGCGATAGCACGAGGATTCATCTTGGCTTGCTTGGCTAATTTCATTGCAATCGATGTTGCCCAGTCGCCATGCTGTTTCTCTCTTGGGCGCTCAACAGAAGGATCGGGAATTTCCTCGATAGATAATTCTTTTGCATCTATTGCCGCTTTAATTGCTTGGTTTATAACAGTCCTGATTTTTTCCCGCATCTATACCTCGTGTTCTAACTGTCAAAACATTTGTTAGCGAATTTGTCCATTGATGTAGTTGCTATATCAGTTACTACACCTAAGGCCTAGTAGTTTTGTCTAGTAGTTTTTGTATCTAAGCTTAAATCTAAGTTCTATATCTACGGCTTGGCGCAACTTGGCAGCCTAGCAGCATGGCAGTCTGGCAGTTTTTTGCTATTTAAGCAAACTGCTTTTGCAGACCAGATATTGAGTAGATTTGCAGTTGCAAAAACATGTGTGAACTGAGCTTGCAAAAACTTTTGTAAAGTATAGTTGTGTTGAATGCAGGAGCTTTGTTCTTCAGGTCAAGCAGGCAATATGCCTCGGAAACCGGCGAACAAAGGGAAATGATGCCGGCATTCTGTGCACCCTCTTTGAATGCCTGTCGTTGTTGAAT
>CAZOMM010000037.1:14560-19104 GCA_964581165.1 uncultured Coriobacteriaceae bacterium | reverse complement strand
CCCAAGGCTCCCGGTGCTCCAAAGGCCCCAGGTCAGTAGACTTTATTAGAGAGAAAGAAAAGGCATATCCAACAGGAAAGGATCGCAATCGCGATCCTTTTTCTTTGCAGCTACACATCCTCCAGTGATCGTGTCAACATGGTTTAAAACAAAAGTCAAATAATAAAGATGCACCCTAGGTTTAGCCTAAACAAAAACTGTAGGCCAATTCCTAGGGTGCGTATTAAGCTTCTTGCTTCTTAAAAACTAAGCCCTAAATCCCAAACTACGAAGCAATCTTGTTGCCAGTGTAGAGCTGATAGTACTTGCCCTGCTGTTCGATAAGCTCATCATGGGTTCCACGCTCTATGATACGCCCGTGATCCATAACCATGATGCAATTGGAATCTCTAACAGTTGAGAGCCTATGGGCAATCACAAAGCTTGTTCTTCCCTCCATTAGAGCATCCATTCCCTTTTGAACAAGAATCTCGGTTCTTGTATCAATAGACGATGTAGCCTCGTCCAAAATTAGAACTGGAGGATCAGCAACAGCAGCCCTAGCAATAGAGAGAAGCTGCTTTTGCCCCTGACTAAGTCCAGCGCCATTACCTGCGATAACGGTCTGATAGCCTTCGGGCAGTCTCTTAATAAAACTGTCTGCATTAGCCAGCTCAGCTGCTGCAATACATTCCTCGTCTGTGGCATCGAGCCTACCAAATCGAATATTGTCCATCACAGTTGCAGTAAATAATCTGGTGTCTTGCAAAACCATTCCAAGACTATGCCTTAGATCGGGTTTACAAATCTCACGCAAATCAATTCCATCGTAGGTAATGGAGCCATCCCAAATGTCATAGAAGCGATTAATCAGATTAGAAATGGTAGTTTTGCCAGCACCAGTTTCTCCAACAAAAGCAATCTTTTGACCAGGCTTAGCAAAAAGACTGATGTCAAAAAGCACCTGCTTGTTCTCGGCATAACCAAAATGTACATTTTCAAATCTGATTGAGCCTTGCATGGGAACCAGTTTAGGATCACTCGGGTCAGAAGCATCCTTCCAAGCCCAATTATCTGTTCTAACAGGACTCTCACCTAGAGTGCCATCCTCATTTTCTTTGGCGTAAACAAGAGTGATATGTCCATCGTCTTCCTCGGGCTTCTGATCCATAAGATCAAAGATCCTAGCAGCACCGGCCATAGCCATAACAACCATGTTCACTTGCTGGCTTATCTGAGTAATAGGCTGAGTAAAACTCCTGTTTAGACTCAAGAAAGCAACCAAAGTTCCAAGGGTTAAACCCCACGAGCCAGAAATGGCAATTACAGCACCCACTACAGCACAAAGTACATAGCTAATGTTGCCTAGGTTGGCATTAACAGGCATGGTCAAGCTTCCATACATATTTGCCTTGTACGCACTGTTTCTCAATTCATCGTTTATTTTTCGAAAGCCCTCCAAAGCCTTTTCTTCGTGATTAAAAACCTTGATGACCTTTTGTCCTTCGACCATCTCTTCGACGTATCCGTTGACGCGACCTAGATCCATCTGCTGATCGACAAAGTACTTGCTCGACTTAGAAGCAAGTTTTGTCGAAACAATCACCATAATCACAACCATCGCCAGCGAAATTATCGTTAGAGGAATATCAAGAACGACCATCGACACAAAGGTAACTAAAACGCTAACCATGGAGTTAAGTAGCTGAGGAAGCGACATCGAAATCAACTGACGTAGCGTATCTACATCGTTTGTGTATACCGACATGATGTCGCCGTGAGCATTAGTATCAAAGTAGGAGATGGGAAGAGTCTCCATCTTGTTAAAGAGTTCTAGCCTGAGTTTTAGCAGAGTTCCTTGGCTAACATTGACCATAATCCTGTTATAACCATAGGCACAAACAATACCCGCAATCAAAAACATAGCTAGATTGCAAAGAGTCTGAGCAAGGGGCGAAAAATCAGGGTTTTGCTGCTGGGTAAGTGGAACTATATAGTCGTCTATAAGAGACTGCATAAACAGCGACATTGCCAAAATAGACAAAGCGCTTATCAAAATGCAAATTACAACAACTAACAACGAGAACTTGTAATTGCGTATCATCACACCAAGGACACGCCCCAAAACAGAAGAAAGGCGCTTAAAGTCTACGTTTGGCTTGGACTCGCCGAGATCCTCATTGATTTTTTTATTCTTGCTGCTCACTGAGCATCGCCTCCTTCCTGAACATCTCCTTGTGGAACTACATCAGGCTCGGGAGCATCAAAATCTCCTCCACCCTTTGTCTGCATCTCATAAATCTCCTGATAAATCTGATTTTCTTTAATGAGATCATCATGCGTGCCAATGCCGCTAATGCGACCGTCATCTAACACGATGATTCTGTCAGCGTTTTGCACACTGTTAACTCTTTGCGAAATGATGAGCTTGGTGGTGTTAGGAATCTTGGTAGCAAAGCCCTCTCTAATGCTTGCATCTGTAGCTGTGTCCACGGCACTGGTAGAGTCGTCAAGCACCAGAATCTTAGGACTTTTAAGAAGAGATCTAGCTATGCAAAGGCGCTGCTTTTGACCTCCCGATACATTGCTACCGCCCTGCTCAATATAAGTGTTATAGCCATTGGGAAAACTTCGAATAAAGCCATCGGCACAAGCGATCTTGCAAACCTCAACGCACTCCTCTTCGGTGGCATCTTCCTTACCCCATCTGAGGTTCTCCAAGATGGTTCCAGAAAAAAGAACGTTGTTCTGCAAAACCATAGAAACGCCATCGCGAAGCGACTCTAGGTCGTAATCGCGAACATCTACGCCGCCAACCTTTACCGATCCGCTATCAACGTCATAAAGCCTACTTATCAGATTTACAAGCGAAGACTTACCAGAACCTGTTCCACCAATAATTCCGATGGTCTCACCCGGTGCAATCGAAAGATTAATGTTTTCGAGCACAAGCTTTTCGGCATCCTCATGATAAGAAAAGTTCACATTGTCAAAAATTATGCCGCCATCAGGAATCTCCGTTACAGGTTCCGCCGGATTTGCAATATCGGGAACTTCGTCTAGTACTTCGCAGATCCTTCGTGCACTTGCTGTACTCATTGAAATCATTACAAAGACCATAGAGAGCATCATTAACGACATAAGGATTTGCATTAAGTAGCTAAACATAGAGGTAAGCTCGCCTGTGGTTAGGTCTCCATAAGTGATGAACTGAGCCCCCAACCACGAAATGGAAAGCATTGAACCAAAGACTCCAATCATCATCACAGGGTTATTAAAAGCTAGGAGACCTTCGGCTTTAACAAAAAGTCTGTATAGATTGCGAGCTGCCTTCTCAAAACGCATGCTTTCTTGTTCTTCGCGCACATAGGCCTTAACAACCCTGATGCCTCTAATGTTTTCTTGGACATCTGCGTTTAGGGCATCGTATTTATTAAAGACTTCTTTAAAGATCGGCATAACCTTAAACATCAAGGCAAAAATGATAATTGCCACAAACACTAATGCCACCAAAAAGACAATACTTAGATTCAAATTGATCGTTAGAGACATGATGATTGCAAAAATCATCATTAGGGGTGCTCTAAACGCAATTCTGATAATCATCATGAAGGCATTTTGCAAGTTCGTAACATCGGTGGTCATCCTCGTAATCAGTCCACCAGTAGAGAACTTATCAATGTTTGCAAACGAGAATTTTTGGACTGCATCAAATTCTGCGTCTCTTAGATTGCATCCAAATCCAGTAGCCGCATACGAAGAGTACTTAGCAGCAAGGGCACCGCATGCCAAACTGACAAAAGCAAGCACTATCATCAACACACCATAAAAGAGGATGCTATCCATACTTTGAGCGTTGATGCCCTTATCAATCAATACAGCAATTACCAGAGGAATTAAAACTTCCATCACAACCTCGCCTGCTGTAAAGATTGGTGTGAGTATTGTTGCTACTTTGTACCTTCCTATGTGGCTAAGAAGCTTTCTTAGCATGATTCACCAACTTTCACAATGTTGTGATAAACCTTCCAAAGCAACGAAAGTAATTCTTTGTGCTCAGAATCGCTTAAGCCACTCACCATCACCTTCTCCATCTCGAGCATTCCAACCCTAGCTGCCTCACAGGTTTTCTTGCCTTTTTCGGACAAAACAACCTGCTTGGCTCGAGCATCATCTGGATCTACCTGAGTTTCGACCATGCCCTTTTCGAGCAATCTGGCCACAATGCCAGCAACAGTGGCTTGAGATACCCCGAAATGCCTCTCTAGATCCTTGTAACCTACTTTTTGATTCTCTATCCATTGCAAGTACAACAAAAATTGAGCTTGAGACATGGTGACCCCAAGCGCCTTCATATTTGCATTTCCGTTTTTATACAGAACTTCGTTAATTTTTTTGATGACAAAACCAAGATCTGACGACCAGTCCAAATCTAGATCTTTGCGGATATTTTCTTGCTCTTGCAAAAACACCACCCTCCGTCTAACTCTTAGCCCCTATTTATTTCATCTGCCACCGCTTAGCAGAGCGGGATCACGCTCCTAGGTGTCTAAAAACAAACCTAG
>CAZOMM010000037.1:10952-14460 GCA_964581165.1 uncultured Coriobacteriaceae bacterium | reverse complement strand
CCTAGGTGTCTAAAAACAAACCTAGCTGTCTAAAAACAAAAAATCGATAGCAAGCTATCGATCTAGGAACTATAGACTGCAATCTAATGGGGGTTAAGAGGTGGACTGTTAATTGCATTAGATACCGGGCAAACGGTGGCGAGTGTCAATTTAATACAGGGCTATGCTAAATCGGGATTGACACGATTGCCGGATGGATGCGCGCAATACGTGCTGGACTCACACAGTCCTCGCTCGCACTCCTTGTTCTTTGCTTCTACCAACAAGCAACAACGCAAATCCTGCCTTTGTGACATTGGATATAAGCGTCTTTGTGCTCTACAACATTTGACATCCCAAGCCCACTCATTTGTGGTAGTTCTGCTCTGGCTTGTGGATACCTAACACCATCTTGGCTAACAAGAGCGGGTTCAAAACACGAAATTACACTGTATTCTTGCTTGGGCATTATCCCAAGGCAACTTAGGCTAAGGGCCTCCCCTGCCGACAAAAAGGCTATTAGGCACTTGGAATCCAGAGCCAAACGGACAGATTTACAGGAGCACATGGCACCTATAGCTGCCAGTTCGTGATCGATTCTTCCTCCAGAAAAACCTGTAACACAAATGCCAATTTGGGCCTTTGAACTGGCTATTTGTAAGGCCAATTCCAAATCGGTTAGGTCCTTATCAACTGGATCTACTTCATAATGCACAAGACCCTTGTTCTTTAGTTTGGCTAAATCTGATGGATCTATCGAATCCATATCACCAAGAGCCTCGTTTGGAGTAAGGCCACCGGCAAGCAAAAGGCTTGCCCCAGAGTCTGCAGCTATCGAATAACCAGACAATTTTGCAAGTTTACAGGCTAGTTCTGGGCTAGAACCGCTGGGGCTTCCATTGACTATAAGTACATCAAACACAGGAGGGTAATCAGAAAGCGCAGCAAGCACATTTTGATACGAGATTTGATACAAGATGTCTGTTTTATTCATTTGTTTTAAGGCCTCCTATTGCACGCCTCCCATTGAGCGCCTCCCGTTGCACACCTCTAATTGCGCTGTGCTCTGCTGAGTTTTGATGTGCTTTGCTATGTTTTGGCGCGCCCTGATTGCGCTCTGGTGTGTTCTGATTGTGCCTAAATTGAGCTCTAGCTGCACTTAAATTGAGCTCAAATTGTCACTAAATTGCACCTAAATTGCACATTTTTCTAAGTTTGCATTCCGTTTTTTAAGTATGAGTAAGTTCTGACGATCATATGTAAGCATCTTCAATTAAATACAAGGGCAATGTCCTAAACTTTTCTTTACGCGTTCAAACTTACGCATGTCCAGTCTTACGTATATCCAGTTTGTCCAGTTTGTGGGAACTGCGACAGAGCAACGGATAGGGAAAGGGGCAATTGTATGGGATCTAAGTACACTCACGTCTTTAGTCCAATCGAAATTAGAGGAATCGACTTTAAAAACAGGATTGTATTAGCACCACCTTCAGCCAATCACACCAACACCAATCACATGATCACACATGAATTTGTGAACTGGTTTAGGCAGTTCGCTCGCGGTGGTGTTACCACTTTGTACTCTGGAAATGCCTCGATTGACATCACGGAATGCAAAGACGAAGAAACACAGCTTGATCTCTCTAGCGATGACTGCGTTTTGCCAATGTCTTGGTATGCCGAGATGGCTAAGCAGTACGATTGCCATGCCTCGTTAGAGATCAATCACAACGGACACAACAGCGCACCAGAAACCATTGGACGAACCCCGTTCTCCTCTTCTGCAATGGTCTGCTCTTCTGAGGCAAGCAGAGCCAAAAGACTTGGTAGAGATCCAATTCCTGCCATTGAGATGGACCATGCCAAGATCGAAGAGACTGTTAACAAATATGGCGATGCGGCCATGAGAATGAAGAGAGCCGGAATGGACATTGTGCTTGTGCACGGTGGACATGGCAATCTGATCTCACAATTTACCTCTCCTATGTATAACCACCGCACAGACAAATATGGTGGAAGCACCAAAAAGAGAGCCCAATTTGCACTTGAGGTCTTGGATAACATCAGGCAAAAATGCGGCGAAGACTTTGTTATCGAATACAGAATCTCTGCTGACGAAATTGCACCCGAAGGTATGCACTTCCCAGAGACCCTAGAACTAATTGGCATACTTAAAGACAAAGTTGACATCTTTAATATCTCGGCCGGCCTGCATAGCGACTTTGACTTTTTGTATTACCGCAACTGGTGCCAAAACTTCTTGATGCCCCATGGCTTTAACGTTCACTTTGCTAGAGCTGTCAAAGAGACCTATCCCGACACATTGGTAGACGCTGTTGGATCCATTAACAACATCGAGCTTGCAGAGCATATCCTATCTGAGGGCTGGGCCGACTTTGTGGCAATGTGTCGCCCACTTATGGCAGATCCTGATATGCCTCGTAAATATGCCGAGGGACGCGAAGAAGATCATCGTCCATGCCTGCGCTGCGACTCCTGCTGCATGCGCTTGCTCATGCCTCGTGTGATCAACTGTGCCGTCAATCCAATCTGTGGCATGACAACCGACCTACCCGATGGAGAAGTACCCGAGGCTAAAGTCAAAAAACGCTGCGCCGTAGTTGGCGGAGGCCCAGGTGGAATCGTTGCAGCAATCACACTTTGCAAGCGTGGACACGATGTAACACTTTACGAAAAAACAGGCCAGCTTGGCGGTGCCCTGATTACTGGAACGGCCGCTCCATTTAAGTCGGATCTCAAAGCCTATCTGAATTATCTGCGAGTGCAGGTTGGTAAGTATCCCATCGACGTTAAGCTCAACACAACTGCCACAAAAGACTTACTCGAGGCTCAAAACTACGATGCTGTAATTATTGCAATTGGTGCTGAGCCCATAGTTCCTGATATCCCCGGCATCGACAGACCAAATGTCGCCTGGGGTCCAGACGCAGAGATGGGCACTATCGAGGTTGGCCAAAAGGTAGTAGTTTTGGGTGCCGGCTCAATTAGCTTTGAGACTGCCTATGACTTCCGTTTACAAGACAAAGATGTAACCATCATTGCCCGTGGTACCGAGGCTCACATAATCCAAAAACTTTATATGACAGGTGGTGGCCCAACTTCTAGTGAACTAGTTAATAGAGTCAAAGACAGTGGCATTAAGCTAATGTACGAAACTCAGGTTCAATCTATCGAGGATGGAAAGGTTGTCTGCAAGGACTCAGAAGGCAATACGGTCGAGGTAGAGGCTGACACGGTTCTTCACGCCTACGGATTATCAAGGCTTTGGGACGAGGCTCAAAGCATGCGCCGCTGTGCACCAGAGACCAGTGTCTTTATTGTTGGTGACTGCAAGAAGCTTGGAGGAAATGTTTCTGCTGCAGTAAATGGGGCCTTCCAGGCAGCACTGCATATTTAAATTCCCAAAGCTATCGGGTCCAAAGCCACTAGGCTCAAAACCACTAGGTAGCCACTCTGTGCAACAGCTAGGCAGTACGGTAGTACATTTGCGCAAGCATCAGATGTAAGC
>CAZOMM010000037.1:6214-10852 GCA_964581165.1 uncultured Coriobacteriaceae bacterium | reverse complement strand
CGGAATGCAAGGTCATATTATCTTGTGAGCTAAAAACAGCTCTATGTTAAACCAAAACTGACACGGCTATTGGATGGGTGTGCAGAAGCCACCCTAGACTCAGACAGTCCTCACTAGGCCTCGTTCTTTAGCTCCTCGATACCATCCCAGCAAGGCTTGCCAGGATATGTCTTGGCCTCTTCCTCGTCTCGCTTAACACGAAGCGGACCTGCTGCCAAAGCCTCCATCTCAAACTCACCGGGCATAGCTGTAACTTCGCATATCCACGAGCAATAGTTTTTAATTTCATCAACTAGATAATCGCTATAAGCCATTCCGCCAGTAAGGATGATTCCATCAACCTCACCCTTGAGAACAACGGCACATTGTCCAATGCTCTTAGCAATTTGGTAAATCATTGCGTCATAGACTTTTTTGGCATAGGTATTACCATCGTCGATCATTTTTTCAACCTCACGAGCATCGGAGGTTCCAAGATGATCGGTAAGACCACCTGTCTTAGTAAGACGATTCTTAACTGCCTTAAGATCCCCATCATTCTCGACACAAAGATCAAGAACAGACATACTGCAAATGCTTCCTGCACGAGTTGGACTCATTGGGCCTTCGCCACGAATAATATCGTTAGAATCGACCATACGGCCCTGCTTATGAGCCGTAACCGAAACTCCACCTCCAATATGAGCAATTACTAAATTGGATTCGGCATAAGAAGTCCCCTTAGAAGCGCAAAAACGAAGGGCAATCTCCTTTTGATTGAGTGCATGGATGTGGCTTTGACGATAAATGCCCTTAAGGCCGGTAAAACGAGCAACTTCGTCAAACTCATCGGTGTCGGGAGGATTAACAATGTAGGCCTCTCCTCCATACTGCTTAGCCAGCTTGTAGCAAATCTGAGAAGCGAGCTGAGCAGGATGAACACCAGGAATTCCCTTAGATGCATGATCAACCAAAATATCGGTAACAAGATAAGTGCCGCCAAGAACCGGATGCAGACCTCCACCGCGTCCAGTAAAAATGTCGATGTCTTCGAGCTTAACTCCAGCTTCCTTAACGGCCTCAATAACCATTTGCTCACGATAATCAAGCTGATCTTGCACATCGGCAAACTCGGCCAGCTTTGAGGCCTCATGTGAGATGTTCTTGTTCATGATCTCCCTGTCGTTTTCGAACAGGGCGATCTTTGTAGAAGTTGATCCTGGATTGACAGCAAGAATTAGATAGCTATTGTCTGCCATCTACACTCCTTTCGTTTAGCAAGCAAAACATCAAAGGCTAAGCAAATCAAATAAATCAAATGTTAAGCACTAGCGGTTAAGCGCGAGTGATTTTGAGCTAAAAAGAGGCTTAGTAGTTTTAGCTTAGTAGTTTTGTCCTGCATATGCAGCAAGGGCAATTGAGTTAAATTTATCGGTAGTCTTTGCCGAACGCGAGGTAAGCACCAAGGGACAAACTGCTCCCACAATGGTGCCAGCAGTGGGACTATTAGCAAGCTCGGTTAGACACTTAACCAAAACGTTTCCACACACTATGTCTGGAACCAGCAGTAAGTCTGCATCGCCTGCAACAGGACTCTCGTAACCTTTGATCTGAGCAGCTTCTGGAACCATTGCAAGATCAAAAGAAATTGGTCCTTCAACAATGCAGCCGCTAATCTCACCCGTTGCGTTCATCTGTTTTAGAGCATCACCATCTACAGCATCTGGCATCTTGGGATTAACAGTCTCTACGGACGACAGGCAAGCAACCTTGGGTTGTTCAATGCCCAGAGCATGCAAAACATCCACTGCATTTTCGATGATATTTTTCTTGCCCTGAAGATCGGGATAGGTATTTAGCCCCATGTCGGAAACTGCAAACATCTTGTGATAGGTAGGAACCTCATAAAAACCAAGAAGAGATAAAAGTTTGCGGCGTTTCATCTCGTCGTCTTTAACAATGGCACGCATAAAATCGCCAGTTTGCAGCTTGCCCTTCATCATTGCGCCGGCTTTTTTGGCCTTTATCATGTCGGTGGCCTTTTTAAGACACTCAGCAGTATCGGCACCATTAACAATCTCATAATCTCCAGCGTTCTCACCAAGTTCGGTAAGTATCTTGGAAATTTCTTCCCTATCACCAATAAGAACTGGACTGCATATCCCCTCTTTAAATGCCTCTACAGCCGATGCCAAAGTATGCTCATCCTGTGCCATAACAATGGCAAGTTTGGTTTTTTCGGGCATCTGCTTGGCGGCATCGATAATGTCTTGGAACTTTTTTATTCTCATTTCTGTGCTTCTCCTGATTTTGCCGGGAAAGCTCTTAAGTCTCCAATATGCGACTTAGAATGAGTGAGCTTTACGCACCTTTTGCCTGTATCTCAATACACAACTAACACAACTAAGACAACTAAGGGACCACCGAAGAACAAACCCGGTGATCCCTCAATGCTCTTAATTAATCGCCTATGCAATCACGCCTATGCGATCAACCATATCTAGTTTAGAGCAGGTAGTTGATGCCATCTGCCATGCAGTAACGACGACGACGCACAAAGCTCTGTGGTCCAGTTACACCCTCGCCAGTTGGGGTTGCAATTGTTGGCGAGTTGGTGCCCGATCCTCCCAGACCAAATGCCGACATTGTGCCGCCATTTTGGACAAAGATCGATGTGTTAACAGCCTTACCAAACTTGGTAACCCTATAAGGATTGAGGCTCCAAATCGAAGCGGAGTGCCAGTTGCCATGCTCGGCAGGTACTGCCCACTCAAATGCCTGATCAAAGTCCTTGCAGCGAACGATCGGAATAATGGGCTGCATCTGCTCGGTCTGTACCAAGGGCTCGTCCACATTAGCTTCGAAAATGATAAGCCTTGGATCGCCTTCGACCTTAATGCCTGCGGCCTCGGCAATAACATTAGCCATCTTGCCGACCCACTTCTTATTGGCTGCATATCCGCCATTGTCGAGCTTAACTAGACAGGTCTCGGTGAGCTTGTCGGCTTCTTCGCGAGTAGCAACGTAGCAACCAAGAGCCTCAAGCTCTTTCATCAGATCGTCAAAGATAGCGTCAACTGCAAAGATCTCCTTCTCTGCAATGCAGAGCAGATTGTTGTCAAAGGATGCAGAACCAAGCAGACCAGCTGCAGCCTTCTTAATGTCAGCAGTCTCGTCAACAATCGATGGAGGATTACCAGGACCAGCTGCAATGACCTTTTTGCCCGAGCTCATCAGGGTCTTAACCATGTCAGGTCCACCAGTACCTACAATTAGCTTGACATACTTGTGATTCATAATCTCATCGAGAGTTTCCATTGTGGGCACAAGAGGAGCAGTAAGCAAATTGTTGGGGCCGCCAGCCTCGACTACTGCCTGGTTAACGAGCTGAATTGTGCGAGAGGTAATTCCCTTTGCAGAGGGATGCGCGTTAAAGACGAGGGCATTTCCTCCAGCAATGCAAGAAATTCCATTTCCAAGAGGGGTTGCAACAGGGTTGGTAACCGGAGTGATGGCACCGACAACTCCGTAAGGTGCCCAATATTCCACGGTCAAGCCCTGGTCGCTAGCATACATGTTAGTGGGAAGAGCTTCAGTTCCCTGACCGAGCATAAGAGCGCCAGTGTTTTTTGCAATCTTATCCTCAACACGACCGTAGCCTGTCTCATCGAACTCTTCCTGCGAAAGCTCCTCAATCAGAGGAAGACATTTTTCGCGAATTGCCTGAATAAACCTGTCGCGATCATCAACTGAGTAGTTCTCAACGAGGTCACGATGGGCAGCATACGCCGCCTCAATGGCATCGTTAGTCTGCTCAAAGATACCGAAATCACCCGCCATGATTATCCTTTCGTCAAATGCTTTCATATATCTCAGACCGGAGCTTTGCCTAGGCTGGGCCGCTTTAAAGCACGCCCCGGTTTAGATCAGCCTATAATTTATCCCAAACTTAGAGCACATAAAGCAGCTTTTCTTAAAACTTGCTCAAGTTTGAACTTATCGAAAATTCGCATTCTGTTTTTAAGCATAATGAACAAAATGAACGTCATTTTAATGTGATGCAAGATCGTACGTGAGTAGAAAGCTAACAAATATCAAAATGGATAAAGCACATTTAGAGAACCAAGGAGCTTTTTCGGCGGCCTTTTCAATGGCCCCTAGATGGAAATCTGGATTTGCCAATGTGGTCCTAGTGGGAATGCCTGGTGCAGGAAAATCTACCCTAGGTGTTGTTTTAGCTAAGCGAATGAATCTTTCGTTTTTAGATGCCGACCTTTTGATTCAACAGCACTTTGGCAAAACCCTGCAGTCGATAATTGACGATCGCGGAGTCGATGGCTTCTTAGAAGTTGAGGCTTCGATTCTTAGCGGCATAGAGTGCTCAAGAACTGTGATATCAACAGGAGGCTCTGCAATCTACTCTGAATTTGCAATTGATCACTTAGGAGCAAGCGGGCCAATCGTTTATCTGAGGGTCTCTCTAGCTGAGCTTGTTAAGCGCTTGGGCGATCTAGACGAGCGAGGAGTGGCTTTTCCGGGCGGAAGGCACGGTAACTTAAAAGATCTATATGTCGAGCGTGCCCCACTTTATGAGACGAGAGCAGATCTAACCATAGATGTAGACGACATGGATATAGCAAGCGCTGTCAAAACTGTAGC
>CAZOMM010000037.1:0-6114 GCA_964581165.1 uncultured Coriobacteriaceae bacterium | reverse complement strand
GCAGATAGTTTATTGCTTGCTACTCACTACGCAAAGCTTCTACTGGATCTCGCCTAGACGCAGCAGAGGATGGGATGAGACCTGCAATAAATGTCAGAGTAACGCTAATGAGTATGAGAACTGCTGCTGCTAAGGCAGGCAGGCTCATGATATTTGAAACTGAAAATACCGATAACACAAATGCATTAACCGGAATCGAAATCAGCAGCACAATCGCTATGGCAAACACACCTGCAAACAGGCCTTCTATGATAGTTTCGGCATTAAAGACATTAGCTATATTGCCCTTCGAAGCGCCCATGGCTCTAAGAATTCCAATTTCTTTACGCCTCTCCAATACTGATATGTAAGTAATGATTCCGATCATGATGGAGCTAACCACAAGCGAGATACTCACAAAAGCAATCAGCACATAGCCAATCATGTTCACAATATTTGTGACCGTAGACATCAAGGATCCAATCAAGTCACTGTAAACTACGACTTTATCTTCTTCGCCAAGGCTTTCCATCGAATCGTTATAGTCATCGATAATCGCCATCACCGCATCTTTGGATTCAAAGTCGATTGAATAAATGCTGATACTAGATGGATCTTCTTCGTCGGCATACCCAAGCGTCGAAAGATTGTTGTCCAGACTCGAAACATCACTGGAATAAAGTCCATTCATAATCGAATAGAGATCTTCTTCTGTCATATTGAAGCTAATTGCATTAACAAAAGCTTCGGTATCAAAACTAAATGCAGAGCCCATCAAAGAAGAAAGTGCCGACATCTGCTCAGAAAGCGCAGACTCTATGCTTGTGGCCATCTGAGACATCATCGAATACATAACTTGATTCAAATAGGGTTCAAAAGTGTTCGTCATGTAGTCGGACATAGCTTGCGAAACAAGCTCTGCTGTAGCACTACCCTGAATGGCAACAATCTGAGCCATCTGCATCTGAACCTGATCGCTTGTTAGATAAGCACTAAAATCCTCACTCATATCTGTTTGCTCAGTGATCGATTCACCAGAGTGCCTCTCATACCAAAATGGCAAAAAGCCATCGACAATCTGCTGAGAAATCTGATTGATCTGAGCCTGCTGCTCCTCGCTTAAAGACGAATCTGAAGACGAATCACCCGTTAGCGTCGATAAATCGGGAGTGGGCATGTTCGAAAGCATATTTGCAAGAGCTTCAGAATCTATTGAGTCCGAAATTGCAGATGCATCTATCTGTATAGTTCCCAAATATGAGGTATCAAAACCAAAAGCTTCTTGTAGGGCCTCTTCGTCCACAGTAAACATCGAAGACATGTCGAAAGCCTCGGCCTCATCTGAATTAAGCTCATCAAATGTGCGACCCGTAAAAACGTCAACTTCGGGATTGGCCAGCTGCTGCTGCACAATCTCAGACTCTCCAGCCTCTTGCATCAAATGCAGTATCAGCGAAGATGGGTAGGCAATGCCTTCGCTTAAAGCACCAACAGAGGATGCCTCTGAGGGCTGTACCACGCCTACAACCTTTAACTCCAGGGCATCTTCTATGGCGGCTGTCATAAATTCTGTGTCGACAGACATATCTGTCCAAGTTTCAGTTTCGGAGTTGTACTGATACATGTCACAGCCATTAACAACTTTGAATGTGAGCGAAAGAGCATCTTCGTAAGTAAAATCTACGTCTGCCTCAGAAACTTCTATCTCCTCGCTACTAAGCATGCTCATCACCATCGACTCAAGCTCTGAGGTGTCTAGAATTCCAAGACTGTAAAGCGTGTAGTCTGAGACTGATCCATCTGAGGATAGGACTAAAACGCACTCATCATAATTTTGCGGCCAGTTTCCAGCCACCACATCGTATTGCTCTGAGAGCAGAGAGACCTCATCGAGCATCACACTAAAGGAATCCATGCTAATAGACATTGAGCTATACACAGAACTACTCGATGCCGACGAAGCTGTTAGAGAGCTAAGAGTTCCCGGACTTAGCTGTACAACTCCATCGCTGGTATCTGATTTAAAGATTTGAGGACTTACGTCATATCCATATTGGATTGCATTAACGTATTGCTCAATTCCAGAATTGCCGCTATCAAAGTACTCCTTAAGAGAAGCCAAATCGTTGTTTTGAATATGAGAAAAGATCGAAGAAAGCAAATTAGTTGTGGGAATTTGGTCGGAACTGGAGCCTTCTTCGGCTTCAGAAGCTGAACCTCCGGTTATAAGAGCAGTTAGATCGTAGTTGGATTTATTGATGGTTAGCGGATAGGAAGATAGAGTCTCTTCTTCGGTTCGGGCTATGTATTCGTTAACCCCATTAGAAAGGGCCAAAATGGCAGCTATTCCCATGATTCCAATAGATCCAGCAATGGCCGTCATAGCCGTGCGACCTTTTTTGCTCATCAGATTATTAAACGAGAGAGACAAGGCTGTTGCAAAGGACATCGAAGCTTTTTTGCTAGGCTTTGCTTCTTTTTTGTTGAGCCCTGCTTCTTTTTTGCTGGATCTTGACCCTTTTTTGCTGAACTCTGACCTTTTGTTTGCTCGAGTGTTTGCCTGATAGGCTTCTGCGGGATCAGAATCATCGATAATGCGACCATCGGATAGTCTTACGATCCTGTCAGCATATTTCTTCGCAAGATCTGGATTATGAGTAACCATGATAACTAGGCGATCTTGGGATATCTCAGAGAGGATATCCATTACCTGAATGCCTGTATCGGTATCAAGAGCACCGGTAGGCTCATCTGCCAAAACGATATCTGGATCGTTGATGATTGCCCTAGCTATCGCAACCCTTTGCATCTGTCCACCAGAAAGCTGATTGGGTTTCTTCTGAGCATGCTCGGCAAGTCCCACACGTGCCAAAGCCGCAAGGGCACGTTCACGACGTTCCGATCTAGAAACACCAGCAAGTGTTAGCGCTAGTTCAACATTAGAAACAACAGACTGATGAGGAATAAGGTTGTAACTTTGGAAGATAAAACCAATTCTGTGATTACGATAAGTGTCCCAATCGGAGCTGTGATAATCCTGCGTTGAGACACCATTTATTACTATGTCGCCCTCGTCTGCGCGATCTAGTCCGCCAAGTATGTTTAGCAGAGTGGTCTTACCCGATCCACTCGTACCTAGCACAGCTACAAATTCGCTGTCCCTAAACGTGATGCTCACATTGTCCAAAGCTTTTTGAACAAAGGATCCGGTCTTATACGACTTGCTGATCCCGTGTATTTCGATCATGTCTTTACCTATACCTTACACATGTAGTGCGCTTACACATGTGCGCCTGCGCCCTATGCACCTATACCGCACCTATACCGCAATTCGGACAAACAAAGGATCCTATACAAGCCTCGCAAGCCCATTTACGGACAGAATTGGGACATCATTAGGATCATCCCCACCTGTCCGATCATAATTCCCTAAAGATCGTTTTAGCACATCTAGAAACGCAGCAGGTGTTTTGTTTGCATGACCGACCGCCTTTGGATGGACGGTCGTCTTTGGATGGCTGATCGCCTTTGTGTGGCGGAACGTCTTTGTGTGGCTGGCCAACTTTAGATAGCCCGTCAACTTTGGATAGCTAATCGCCTCTTTATAAAGAAAGGATGTCTCGTGACCAATAAAAACACCAACAATCCGCAATTAGATTTGGAATCTCAGGAGCAAAGACCCCACGCAATATGCGAGTCAGGCGAGATGGCCGGAATTTACGAGTATGGCGTTGAGGCTTATCTGGATGTTCCGTATGCACAAGATGCAGGTACCTTTGAGGCTTGCAAGGACGTAGAGCCTTGGTCGGGAGTCCGTGATGCATCTAAACCAGCACCTCTTTTTTGGCAAACAGATCATCAGATAGTTGTTCATCCTAAAGGCGATAAAGGTTCTAAAGTAGAAATTGAGCAGTCTAGCGATGCCTTTAGGATGTCTATTTGGACACCTTCGACTTCTGGCAAGCGCCCTGTTGTGATGTGGATACATGGAGGTGGATTCTCGAGCGGAGGTTGCTCTTTACCCCAGTACAACGGAGCAAGGATTGCACGAGATGCCGACGTTGTATTTGCAGGAGTTAACTACAGGCTAGGTGCGCTAGGCAATATTCCAATGCCCGGATCCCCATCTAATCTTTCTGTGCGAGATTTGCTAAGCGCACTCGCTTGGCTAAGGCGTAATGCTCAGGCCTTTGGCGGAGACCCAGACGACATTGTAATTGCTGGACAATCTGCGGGAGCATGGAACGCAGTTGCCATAGCTGCTAGCGGCCAAGCCAGAGGAATGTTTTCTAGACTGGTGTTGATGAGCAGCCCGAGCACCCAGCCTCTCTCAAATAATGAGATGCTAGGTCTGGTTGACGCACTAAAGCGGCATCTAAAGATTGATGATCTTAGCGAAATCGCCAATATTCCTCCTGGCAAACTAATAATTGCTCAGCGAAAAGCCGCCAAAGAAGCACCTCGCTTTGGAGTTTCCTTTACCCCTTACGACGATGGTGAGCTGCTTAGCGGCGACATGTTTGCCAAGGCCATGGACGAATGTGGGAGTGACATTCCTGTTTTGATTGGCCTTCTCGATCACGAATCGACATTTTTTATGCATTTCTTAGAAGACACGATTAGAGAGATGGATTTTGATGGCAGAACCAAGATGCTCGATAGGTTCAAAGAAGGTGCCGAGATAGACTCCGCAAAAATGCTTGAGCAAAGCGCTAAAAAAATTGCTTCGGACGATCCGTACTGGACAATGATTGATGCCACAACAGAGCTTACTTTTGGAAGGATCGCCCACAGGCTGGCATCTGGCATGGGTCGCTCATGGATGTATGAAATAGGCATAAAAGGCACTGGCGGAAGAGGTGCTACACACTGTTTGGAATTGCCCTTTGTTTTTGGAAATTTAGAGTATTGGCAGGATGATCCTGCTATGGAGGGACTAAGTCAGCAATCCCTAGATTTGATGATGGAGAGCTTTAGGCCTGCTGTTCTTGAGTTTTTGCGCAGCGGATGTCCGGTAGATCCAAAAACTGGAGAGTGGAAACCATACTCCGAGAGCGGTTCTGTGAGATTTGAGTAACTCTACGTTAAAACAGCCTTGGCGCAGGACAAGAAGGTTAAGCTAGAAGTGTTCAACAACGATAGCTCTCATTTAGAGGGCGCCTGCATGCCAACGCTGGTGAGTTCCGCAGTAAGGGTTGCTGGCTAGAAAACAGCTAGAAAACCCCAGCTTTTAGGAATCTTTTGTATAAAGCAATCTCTTCTGTGGTCTCAATGCTAGATCTAAAGATGAGTTCACCTGCTTGCGTCTCATCTGCGGCTAGATCTGCCTCAGTTAAGACGCGAGCAAGCTGGCGAGCTGTTCCCTCTCCCCCATCAAAAAAGGTAACTGGACCCAAAACATCAGAAATAACAGCTTTTGCAAAGGGGTAGTGAGTACACCCGAGTACAACAGAATCGGCCCAGCCCTTATAGCTTCCTATGAGTTCGCTTAGCAAGTTATGGATTTGCTCACCCTCTAGATTTTCTGCCTCTATAAGCTCTACAAGACCAGGACAGGCAACACATCTAACCTCAGAACCACTGGTCGCGCAGTCCTGCAAAAGCGTATTGAATTTGTCTAGTTCAATTGTGCGCTGAGTGGCCAAAACAAGTATGCGATGAGTACCTAACTGCTGAGCTGCTGGCTTGAGGGCGGGTTCTACTCCAATTATTGGAAGCATTGGATAGCGATTCCTTAAAGTGGCTGCAGCAGCAGAGGTGGCTGTATTGCAGGCAATAACGATGGCTTTAGCTCCCTCAGCAATAAACGAATCAACAATCTTTGTTGATAACTCCAGCACCTCCAAGGGATCTTTGTCTCCATAAGGAGCATTGGCAGAATCTCCAAAAAAGATAAAGCGCTCATGAGGCAGGATATCCAACATCCTGCAAAGGACGCTAATGCCTCCGACTCCAGAATCAAAAACTCCTATAAACCCCGATTTTTTAGCACCTAGATTATTAGTTGTCTCGCTCATATCGCTCATTAAATATCTCATTATTTTGGCAGCCTAGGTCAAAGCCTGACGGCAGCCTAAGCTAAACCTAGTTGGCAGCCTAGACTAAAGCCATAATCAAAGCTGAGTCAAGCAAAAT
>CAZOMM010000036.1:9182-19279 GCA_964581165.1 uncultured Coriobacteriaceae bacterium | reverse complement strand
ATCTCGCCATTTGTTGCCATATTGCAAAATTCATCGACATCCATCCAAAATGTGTCGATGAACTCGCCTTCGTCTAAGTCGCGCTCTGTACTCGTTAAATTCTGAGCTTTAAAGAAGTGGAGGATCTCGTCGCTGTATCCCACAGCCGGAACCATGTCTATTAGGTGTTCAACAGCAGCCGCAGCAAAACCAGTTTCTTCGCGCAACTCTCTAACAGCCGCCTCGCTGGGTTCCTCGCCTGGATCGATTTTTCCAGCCGGGATCTCAATGATTACCTTGTCGATGGCCACACGATACTGCCTTTCTAGCAAAATCTGCGAAGCATCTTCTGAAAGCACGATCAAGCAAACTGCACCAGGATGCCTGAGTACCTCTCTTTGACTAGCTTTGCCATCGGGAGTAACAACGTCTAGCAGATCCACCTTGGCAAAGCGACCATCGTAGGCTCTTGTGGATTGCTTTATAGTGTCTGCAAGTTCTGGAAATTCCTCTGAAAAATCCCCTGGAAGCTCCCACGAAAACTCCTCTGGGAACTCCTCATCCGAAAACTCCTCCAAAGCAGCTGCATCCATTAGACAATCTCCCAAGCATCACGGCCTCGCATCGCACGAGCTCCTATGTCGCTGCGATATCTTGCGCCCTCAAACTTGATCATCTCTACTGCCTTGTAAGCGAGATCCCTAGCACTTGCAAAATCATCTCCAAGAGCAGTTACATTAAGCACGCGGCCGCCATTTGTAACAAGCTTGCCGCTGGCGTTGCCGCAGCCGTCATCAGCGCTACCGCCGTCGTCGCCGCCGTCAGCGCTACCGGCATTGTCGGCATCTAGCTTGGTGCCAGCATGATAAACAGTTACGCCATCTAGGGCCTCGGCCTCCTTAATACCTGTGATCTCGTAGCCCTTCTCATAAGATCCGGGATATCCATCAGAAGCAATCACAACGCAGACGGCCCATTGCTCATCCCACTCGAGTTCAATCGAATCGAGCTGCCCCTTGTCGCAGGCAATCATCACATCTACTAAGTCGGTGCGAAGCCTTGGAAGCAGCACCTGAGTCTCGGGATCACCAAAGCGGGCATTAAACTCCAACACCTTAGGACCCTCAGCTGTAAGAATAAAGCCGCCATATAAAACGCCTGTGTATTCAATGCCGCGCTGTTTTAGCGCCTCGATGGTACGCTCTAAGATCGAAACCATCTCGGCGTGCTCGGCCTTACTAACAATAGGCACCGGAGAATAGACCCCCATGCCACCAGTGTTGGGGCCGAGGTCGCCCTCTAAAGCACGCTTATGATCTTGGGCTGTATCCATTGGGCGCACTATTTTTCCATCAGCAAAGGCAAGCAGGGAGCACTCGGGTCCAACAAGTCGCTCCTCAATTACAACAGTGGCACCAGCATCGCCAAATCTACCATCAAAGCACTGTTTAACAGCTTCGCGAGCCTCATCCATATCCATTGCCACAACAACACCCTTGCCTGCAGCTAGGCCATCGGCCTTAACAACAATGGGTGCTCCAACCTCGTCTAGATATGCAAGAGCAGAGGCCTCGTCTGTAAACGAGCCATAAGCCGCAGTGGGAATTCCGGCCTCTTTCATTAAGTCTTTGGAGAAAGTCTTGGATCCTTCGAGCTGCGCGGCTGCAGCACCTGGCCCAAAGACCGTAAGGCCTGCATCGCGGAGGACATCGCCAACCCCGGCAACCAGCGGAGCCTCTGGACCTATGACCACGAGATCGATTGCATTGTCCTTGCAGTAAGCAGCAACAGCCTGTCCATCCATCTGATCTAGATCTAGGTTTTGAGCATCTAGAGCCGTTCCGCCATTTCCAAGCGCAGCAAAGACCTTATCAACCTTTGGGGATGCAGCCACAGCCTTTACAATGGCATGCTCCCTGCCTCCGCTTCCAAGAACCAAAACGTTCATACATGTCTCCTTTGACTTCGGTGGGGCTTTTATTGGTAGGCCCTTCTTGCTAGGCCCTTTCTTAGGCCCTTTTAGCCTTTTGGCTTTTTGGCCTTTTGGCCTTTCAGTTTTCAGTCCTTCAGCCTTTTGGCTTACTTACGTTTGTAGCCCGTATAAATTGTCATAATCGCACAGAAAAGACCTGCCCAGGCCCAAAACTTATGCATCTTCACGGACTCCTCCTTACCTCTAACAATTGTTAAAGCAGTTTAGTTTAGTTATTAAAGCATCATCATATAAAAGAGCGTGAATATGGGCTTAAGTTTGCTGACTTGATTCGTTTGCTGACTTGATTCTATGTTCTTGTTTCTGTTGTTTCTGTTGTTGTTGACTTGATTTTATGGCCTCGTAACTGTTGTTTCTTTATTGTTATCACGTTACGGTTAGTTCGTTATAGTTAGCATTACGAGTTAGCTTGTCGGCCAGTCCGTTATAGCTAATTCAGTTTTCGGGCCTTATACGGGGTTCTAATCTCAAGTTCTGACAAGATTAAACAGGTCCCAACAAGCTCGAACAGGCTTGAGAAAACTATAGAAAGGAGTTCTTCATGAATAAAAACGCACAATATGGGATTTTGATGGGGCTAGGCGTTCTTATTGGCTCGCTTGGCGTAAAGGCCGTTAGCAGCGGTGCTGCAAGAAAGGTTGCAGTCAAGGGCTTGGCAGCTGGGATGAGGGCCAGGTCTGGCTATGAGGGAATGGTTGAGCAGGCAAGAGTGCAGGTTGACGATTTGGTATCTGAGGCCAGCTACTTTAATAAGGTGAAGCTCGAAGAAGCAGAGGCCGATACTGCAGACCAGAACACAGAAGCTGCCGACGATGAGGCCAAAACCGAAGATTAAAACCAAGCAACAATCATGAAATACAAAATTGAACACGAGGTTCCCGGTAGAGTAAGGATTTCTCTATCGGGAACTATTCCAAAT
Source organism: uncultured Coriobacteriaceae bacterium (assembly GCA_964581165.1). Taxonomy (GTDB): domain Bacteria; phylum Actinomycetota; class Coriobacteriia; order Coriobacteriales; family CADBOM01; genus CAZPAN01. Next base: position 16,388 of record CAZOMM010000036.1, on the reverse strand, counting down.
GGCGACGTTGATGCACTCTCCGACATAATCGGAGAGATCAAAGGGGTTAGCTCAGTAAAGGTCTTCCCCAAAATTGGAAGCATTGCCATCAAATACGGCAGCGATGCTTCTAGCGACAAAGCGACACAAGAAATGCGCTCATCTTTACTAAGTTCCATCGAAGCCATTGGGTGCACAGATATCGAGCAGGCAAAAGAGCGTTATCCTATGCAGCTTGCCACCCGAACAAGCTCGCTGTTAACAGATATTGCAAGCCTTGTTAGCTCTCATCTAGCAACTCGCTATCTGCTTCCCGCTCCAATTAGATATGTCTGGACAAGCTTTAAATTCCTAAAATTTTTAAAGGCAGCGCTTGATTCGCTTTTGCACGCCAGACTGGATGTTCCTGTCTTAGACGCAGCCGCCGTTGGTATCTCGTTTATCAAGGGCGATCTTAAAACTGCATCTAACACTATGTTTTTGCTTCAGCTTGGCGAGACTCTCGAAAGATATACACAGGCCAGATCACAAAACGAATTAATCTACTCGCTTATGGCTATTCCCGAAAAGGTGAATATGCTGGTTAACGGCGAGGAAGTTCAGGTCTTAGCCCAAGAAGTTTCAGAGGGAGATGTCGTTGTTATAAGAACTGGCATGCCAGTGTGCGTAGATGGAACTGTTATCTCTGGAACCGCAATGGTTAATCAGGCAAATCTCACAGGCGAGCCCTTGGCGATAGAACGCACAGTTGGAGACGGTGTCTTTGCTGGCACTGCTGTAGAAGATGGCGAGATCCAAGTTAGAGCTAGGGCGGGCGCTAGCAACACCAAACTGCGTTCGATAGTCTCTTTGGTTGAGCAATCCGAGCTGTTAAAGGGACAGGCGCAGTCAAAGCGTGAAAATCTTGCCAATAAGATCGTGCCTTGGAACTTTTTACTAGCAGGAATAGTGGCTCTTAGCACTCGCAGCCTTATCAAGACCTCGGCTGCTCTTATGGTTGATTATTCCTGCGCACTTAAGCTCACTGGATCGATTGCTGTTCTAAGCGCGCTGAGTCAAAGTGCCCATGAGGGCTTTACTGTTAAGGGTTCTCGCAGCCTTGAAGCCCTAGCCTCAGCAGATACTATAGTCTTTGACAAAACTGGAACTCTTACTAATGCCGAGCCAAAGGTGAGCTGCGTTTTGGCCTTTGAGGGATGGGATCAAACTAGGGTGCTGCGCTATGCAGCATGTCTTGAGGAGCACTTCCCCCACCCAGTTGCACGTGCTGTTGTAAATGAAGCCAGCGAACAGGGGCTTAAGCACAGAGAGCGCCATGCCGAGGTTGAATATCTAGTGGCGCACGGCATTGCGTCTTCGCTCGAAGGCAAGAGGATTGTTATTGGTAGCGAGCACTTTGTTGTCGAAGACGAGCATGTTGAGATAAGCGACGAACAGCGCTTGCGCATCCAAAATGAGGCCAATAGCTCTTCTGTTCTCTATCTTGCAGTAGATGGGGAGCTGGTTGGTGTTATTGGAATCGATGACCCGCTTAAGGACGAAGTTCCCGATGCCATAAGCAGGCTTCGTAAGCTTGGTTTTGAAAACATCGTGATGCTTACTGGCGATAACAAAGCAACTGCAACTAGGATTGCATCTCAGGCTGGCATCACTCGCTTTGAAGCCAATATGCTACCTGAGGGCAAGCATGAGTATGTTGAGAAGCTAAAAGCCGAGGGCCATACCGTGGCCATGGTTGGAGATGGGATCAACGATTCCCCTGCGCTTTCGGCTGCAGACGTAGGAATTGCCATGGGCGGAAGTACAGCAATAGCCCGCGAGGTAGCAGACATCACACTAGCTTCTGGCAGTCTCGAGGCCATCATCAGGCTAAAGATCATAGCTGATGAGCTCATGAAACGCCTCGACTCGTCCTTTGCACAGATCATGGCAATTAACTCAGCTTTGCTTGCGCTTGGAATTGCTAGTGTTATCACTCCGCAGATGTCGTCGCTAGCTCATAACGGCGGTACTGTTGTAATGTCACTTGCCAGCTCTAGAAAGTATGGCAAGTCTTATGACAAGCCCGAGACTGAACAGACGCTGTTGTCGGCGGGGGCAGACTCCTAAAAGCCGGCCCCTAAAGCCGAGCAGCCCGGCCTCCAAAGCCGAGCAGCCCGGCCTCCAAAGCTGGGGCCAAGCTCTAAAGCTGGGGTCGGCCTCCAAAAGTCAAGACCAGCCCCTAAAAGCCGAGACCGGCCTCAAAAAACCAACCTCTAAAAGTCAATTTTCTCTAGCAGGCTCTGGATTTGGTTTTCGGAAACGATTTCCACATCCTTGCCTGCTAGCGATTTTAAGAAGACTTTTCCATACCACTTGGTAGTTAGCCTGCTGTCAGCCAAAATAAGCGCTCCCGAATCGCTGCGAGATCTAATGAGTCTACCTGCTGCTTGTCGAGTATCGATTACAGCCTGCGGCAGCACAAAGGTCTTCCAAACATCTTTGCGCCTTGTGTTCATCTCCTGATAAAGGGGGTCATCTGGCCTAGAAAATGGGAGCTTGGGCAAGATAACGCATCTAAGAGTTCTACCCGGCGCGTCAAAACCTTCCCAAAACGATCGCATTGCAAAAAGGCAGGAGTCTTCTTTAGAAGTAAACTCCTCGCTAAGCATCCTTTTTGAACGTCCCCCAAGCTGGCAGAAAAGCTCAATCCCTGCTTCTTTTAGCACAGGCGAGACCCTGCGATAAAGTTCTTGCATCTCGCGCCTGTTGGTAAAAAGCGTAAGCACACCACCGCCTGCTCCTAGATGGGCATCTATTAGCATCTTAGCCATGGCATCTAGGTATCTAGAATCGCGCTGCTCGGGCATATCTGAGACAACAAAGGTGTGCATCTTTGAGTAAAAACCCTCGGAGGGTTCCACAGAACAGGCCTCCCAAAGTCCATCTTCTAGTCTGTCTAGGCCAACTCTATGAGCAAAAAAATCAAAGGATCCGCCCACCGTCAAGGTAGCAGAACTCATCACAAGACTGTTTTGCTCCATAAAAAGCCTGGTGGCAAGCTGATAGCCCGGATCTACAAGGGCCGCCACCAAAGACTCATTTAGCTTTTCGGGATCGCTATGCACGTGGGCGTAATAGTAGTAGTCGGTCTGTGATCCATCTATTACAAGAGATATGCTTACCAGGGCCTCACTTAGTCTTGCATGGATGCTAGACAGCTCAGTTGTAAGAGCCGAAATCTCATCGAACTGTTCTGTCATAGACACCGCATTTGCACAGTCTTTGGCAAGCCCAGATAAACTCTCTACAAGAACAGCCCCAGTTTGGGTAACCAATTTCCACTGGGGGCTTTGCCGTTTTTCTTCGTTTATCCAAATATCGCTAGTTGCATAAGACGAAGATGGCACCAACTCCCCCAGATCTTTTACAAACTTAAAAAACGAAGTTATGAGTTCTCTTACCTCTGCAAGCTTGCTTCGAATAGAACCGGTGGATCCCATAAGCGAGTTTCCACCCTCAAGCAGCATGGCCTTCTCTTGTATCTGAAGCACAGGCCCCGATGGGGAGTCGAGCTTATGCATTAGCGAGAGCATGTCCTTTGCAGACACAGAATGCGAAAACTGCCTGCGAGCTTCTTCTTCCATCCCGTGAGCCTCATCGATAATCCAGTAGCGAATTGGAGGCAATATTGAATTGTCCATAGAAATATCACGGAACAGCAAAGCATGATTAGTAACTATCACCTGTGATTCAAAAGCGCGCCTTCGCGCCCCGTGCAAAAGACATCTGCGTGGATAGTAAGAGCATTTGGAATGCATGCATTCCTCGGATGTGCACACTATTCCAGATCTAACTGCATGGCTTGGAGTTAATGTTAGTGAGTCTAGATCTCCCCATGTAGACTGTGCTATCTGGGCAAGAACAGTAGCAACTGTGGTGATGTCGTAGTCTGTGGCATCTGCTCCCATAGATCTTGCATATCGCATAAGTTTGCGAAGGCAGGGGTAGTGATCGTATCCCTTCAGAGCAATCGATTTAATGCTTCTCATCCCACTTTGAGCAAGGGTGTCTTCCAATGCAGGCAGTTCATCAAAAAGCAGCTGATCCAAAAGCGTGTTTGATCTGGTAGCAATACCCACGCGTACATTGTTACGAATAGCAAACATCACGGCTGGCAGCAGATAAGCGACCGACTTGCCTACTCCGGTTCCGGCCTCTATAAGCCTGTGTGTAGATGTATAAAAGGCATTTGCTACCTCAGTTGCAAATTGCACCTGCTCTGGACGTCTCTCAAAAGAGTCGTACATCTTGCCAACTATTCCATCTTCGCTAAAGGCCTGCTCAATCTCGGCAGTATCAACAGGCAAAAGATCATTGATATCGTTTTCGGCGGGATCTATAGGAATGGGGTCTAAGGGGGCAGGGCCTGGGGAGACGGAGTCGGCGGGGATGGAATCAGCGGAGGCGGAACCCGCAAGGGCATGGCCTGCAGGACTGGAACCTGCAGGACTGGAGCCAGCAGAAACAGAACCTGCGGGAGTTCTAGCACTCAAGTCCCTAAACTGTCTGATGCGCTTGTCGCGCAGCCTATGCATAGAGAAGGGTCTGTTGATGTCCTCATCCGAAAGCAATATTGCTATAGCATCGCGAACTGGCCATGTAGCCTCAGGGGCAAGTTGAAAGATAAAGGAGAGCAGCTCATGCGGCATTTCGTTGAGGGCTGCGAGCATGATGCGCCACAAACTTGCAAGTGCCCTCACGTCGCCAATAGCCCTGTGGTTGCCAGCTTCGATTCCAAAAGCCTTGCACAGGGTAGCTTGATCGTGAGCAATAAGGCGTGGAAAAGCCACGCGAGATAAAGACAAAGAATCTATCCAAATATCCGGGTTGGACAAATAGGATCTTATAGAGGTGTTTGCTGCAATAAATTCCCTGTCAAACTTGGCATTGTGAGCCACAATTAACGCATCTTGAGCAAATTTTTCTAACTCTGCTACAGCTGCTGCCGGCCTTGGAGCGTCTTTTACATCGTCGTCTGTGATAGAAGTAAGCTCAGTAATAAAGTCCGGAATACTAAAGCCGGGATTTACAAAAGTCTGAAACTCCGCAAGCCTCTTTGTGCCTTGCATCCGTATTGCTGCAATCTCTATTAGACTGTCCTCATTGGGACTAAGGCCTGTGGTCTCGGTATCCAAGATCACAACATCAGGCTCAATCAAAGCATATGTGGCGTGTTGCGCCCTTTGAACAAGCTCAGGATAAAAGGTCACCGCGTCTGGATCGGTTCCCGAAATCAGATACTTCCTAGGATCTACTCCAGACAGATTGCTCACCTAATTTTCTTAGCGTAGACGTTGATCGAATATTCCTTGTTTTTAAAGCTTACATCCCTTGTGCCAGAAGCTTTAAAACCATTGAACTCCCAGAACGAATCCCCCGACGAAGCAATGGGAACAGCAAATAAATTAGTGGTTGATTCGGTGGACTGCAAAGCATCGAGTTCTATAGACTGCACAATCTTTGCGCCTATCCCCTTTAGACGATAGTTGGGGTCGATAATCAAATGTTGAATTGTCCACGACATAGCACTAGGCCAGCCTCTAACAACCAATGCATATCCCCGCAGTCCATCATCAGAAAATTCACGGAAAACCAGCTTGTCGGTGGGAGTTTTATCTTCGGGCCAAAGGTTCATCTCGCGCTCAAACGTTAGCTCAAAGCCTCTGTTATCGATCTGATGACCTTCTAAGCGAGCTTCCAAACGCTGCTCTAGAGCTTCTAACGACCTTTTGCGAAGTCTCTCGAGTTCGGATACCTCAGAACGCGAGAGCTGAGTAGCCGACACCCTGCTAACCCTGCTTTGTTTTCCGCCAGCAGAATCACGACGCATGTCCTCGTAAAAATCTTCAAAACCTTGAGGAGTTTCGTCACCTGTAGGCAGCGGTTTGCTTATCATGTATTCTCCAAATTCTCCAACGTAACAGCCACTGTTTGGCAAGCAAGCAATCAAGTAATCAGACCATCACAAGCAATCAAAAAAGTCTTGCCAAAATCGAAGAGCCTTGCCAAAAAGCTTTGTTGCGCTTCAAAAACAAACGAGCAACGAGTAATAAAGGCATCTAGTATCTTAATTTCACGGAAAGAACATTTTATTCTAGGTTTTGATCCTATGGAATAGCTCAAGCCAGAATCGGCATGCTGCATCCTGTTTGCCGCGCGCTTGCCGCGCATTGCTAATCTAAGCTGTGTTATATTCCTCAGTTATGAAGAACAACATTTTTGACACAGCATTGATTTTTGAGGGTGGAGGACTTCGAAACTCCTATACCGCAGCGGTGGTGTGTACGCTGCTCGAAGAAGAACTGTATTTTGACAATGTCTACGGTGTCTCGGCCGGATCTAGCCACTCATTAAACTATCTCTCGCGTGATATTTGGCGTGCCAAAGAATCCTTTGTAGGTTTTGTAGCCGATCCTGCCTTTGGCAGTTGGGATACTTTTTTGGCGCACAAGGGGTACTTCAACGCGGAATACATATATGAGGAATCTGGCAGATCCAATGGTCCCCTGCCATTTGACATAGCCACTTTTATGAAAAACCCAGCCAAGCTTACAATCTCTGCTTTCAGGCGAGACACAGGAGAAACTGTCTATTGGAATCGCGACAACCTAAACTCGCTGTCGTCTATCATGCAACGAGTTAGAGCTTCGTCCTCACTTCCAATCTATATGCCTCCTCCAATCATAGATGGCTATGCTTGCTACGATGGAGGCCTTGGCGAGGGAGCAGGCATTATGCTTCCAGCCGCTATTGCAGATGGCTTTGAGAAATTCTTTGTAGTAAGAACTCGACCACGCGGATATCGGAAAAAACGCGGCGATGTCCGTTCGTCTTTTTTGTTCCCAAGGCGCAAATATCTTCGCCTTGCTCTTAATAGCCGAGGCGCAAGATACAATGCTCAGTGTGACAAGCTCGACGAGCTAGAAGCTCAGGGTAAGGCCTATGTCTTTTACGCCAATGACATCACAGCCAAAAACTCAACCACCAACGTGTCTGTGCTAGAGGCTAATTATCAAGCTGGTTTAGCCCAGGCCAAAAAAGAGCTTAGCGCCTGGAAGGACTTTTTAGGAATCTGAGACACCAGGATGAATATCAACCGGGTTCCCAAAGAATCACCAATAAGGCAAACCACAGGCAAACAAAACGCAGGTAAAGACTCTGGTCAACATCCCGGTGATATTGGTG
>CAZOMM010000036.1:0-9082 GCA_964581165.1 uncultured Coriobacteriaceae bacterium | reverse complement strand
ACTTTACTTGAGCTCAAGGATGGGAACCATCATTGGATCACTTGATGCTGAACAATCAGATAAAGTAGCCCAGGCCCTACAGAAGGGCTGGGAGTGCTGGGCAAACGTGGAACTAATAGCTTGGGATAAAAAACACGAGCGCTTTTCTGCTCAGGTAGCTATTGTGTGCCACAACCCGAGCGATGAGAAAATCAATACCTCTATCAAAGAATTTGAGCGAAGACTAACAACGAGAATCCGTGGAGGCGATTATCCAGATCCGGTAATCAACCAAGAATCCTTTGAGAAGATCATAAACAGCAATGGGGCTTGGTATATGGTTCCAAGAGCTGCAAAGCCCAAAAAAAGTGACGGTACAAGCGTAAGCATCTATCGCAAAAGACAAACACTTGCAGACAAGTTAGCCGAGGCTTCTATTAACCACAGAGCAGGATGCACGGTAGCCTCATATGCATTTATAGCGGTGATAATAGCTGTGATAGTGCTGCTAATTTGGTTTTTGTGAGTTCCGCTCGCTGCGGAACTCACCAGCGCCGGCGTTCTGCGCACCCATCCATAATCGTGGCAATTCTGGTCTTAAATAGAGTTGTTTTTGTGAGTTTTTGTGAGTTTTTGTGAGTTTGAGCTGCACAAATCACTCATTGCTATGCCGATGCTGATCATACTCAGTCTTAAAGTCCACAAACATATTCCGAGTTCGAGCAATCGCCTTACCAAAGCCATAGGCACCCTTATCCAGCAGGCCTTTTCCATCCTCTTCATCGGGTGCCAGTTTATGCTTTATCGAAGACGAGGTTTTACCAACAAACTCACCTGCCTTGGCAGCTGCTCCTCCAAAAGAAAGGTCTGTAGAGGCCGAAGCTCTAAAGACCAGTGCAGTACCAGAAAAGCCTAGGAAGCTTCCAGCGGAGTGCTCCACATCTCCAATTAAAAAGCGCGAGAGTGCCCCATCGCTAGTTGTAACAGATAGGACCATTCCTGTTGTTGGATCAAAACCAACATCGTTCACGATTCCCAGCTGCTCTCCAGTCTCTGTAACAGCTGGCATAGATTCCCATACTACGCAGTTATCAAGATTGATTTCTAGGCGCTTACAGGCCTTGTTTCCCCAAGCATCGGCTTCGGTAGATGCCCATACAAATTGACCATCAAAGCTCATTGAATCGCGGGCCAAAAAAAGATCCTGACGTTTTTTCATCAGTGCAATATCCATGCGTCTTATAGCAAAACCAACTACCCTTGGTTCGCTTGGATGAAAAATCGCATAGTGAATCTTGCCGACACTGCGGTTTGATCCTTCTTTAAAAACCCTAGCTCCACTGAGTTTGCTTATCTCAAGCATCTAAGAAAACACAACCTTTCGAGAAACATAACCCTTCGAAAAAACACGAACTCACGAGAAACACAACTTTTCGAAAAAACACAAGCTCATGAACTCCCGCAATGGACTACTTTGAAAATTTTAATGTAGTTAAATTTTGACCATAGCTATTATTTCTAAAGCGAATGCCCGGCTTTTTGTCCTACGGTGCAACTTTGGCACAGTTCTGTCATAGATTTGCCGCAGTTTAGTGCGAGTTTAATCTTTTGCTTATGCAACTGGCGAGAGTAAGCGCTCGAAAATAGACAAATCTTGCAGGGCGAAAGCTATACTAAGGAGCTGTGCGTAAAAATGCGCATGTTTCGAAGATCGAGCAAAGGAGTGCGAAGCATGGAAGTTAAGTCGGATATCGAAATCGCCCAAGCAGCAGAGATGTCCAACATCACCGAGGTTGCAGCAACCGCCGGTGTAGATCCCAAATACCTAGAACAATACGGTAACTACAAAGCAAAAATCGATCTGTCTATCCTGAAAGACCTTGAGGACAAACCCAACGGAAAGCTTGTACTTGTTACAGCAATCACCCCAACTCCTGCAGGAGAGGGCAAGACAACCACCACTGTTGGTTTGGGTGACGGCCTTCGCAAGATTGGCAAAAACGCAATGGTTGCCCTTCGCGAGCCCTCGCTAGGACCTGTTTTTGGTGTTAAGGGTGGCGCTGCTGGCGGCGGTTATGCCCAGGTAGTCCCCATGGAGGACATCAACCTCCACTTTACCGGCGACTTCCATGCAATTGGTGCAGCCAACAACCTGCTTGCGGCCATGCCCGAGAATCACGTGCAGCAGGGCACTGGCCTTGGGACCGATGTTAAGAAGATCACCTGGAAGCGCGTTGTCGATATGAACGACCGCCAGCTTCGCAACATCGTTGATGGTCTTGGTGGAGAAAAGCAGGGTGTTCCTCGCCAGGACGGCTTTGACATCACCGTAGCCTCCGAGATCATGGCAATTCTTTGCCTTTCCACTTCTATCTCAGACCTTAAAGAGCGTCTCTCAAGAATCATCTGCGCCTACACCTTCGACGGTAAGCCCGTAACCGCAGCTGATATCAATGCCTCGGGTGCCATGGCTGCACTTTTGAAGGATGCTCTCAAGCCCAACCTGGTTCAGACTCTTGAGCACACCCCAGCATTTGTACATGGTGGCCCATTCGCCAACATCGCACATGGCTGCAACTCTGTTACCGCAACTCGCGTAGCACTCAAGCTTGCTGATTATGCAATTACCGAGGCTGGCTTTGGTGCCGATCTTGGTGCCGAGAAGTTCCTTGACATCAAGTGCCGTATGGCAGATCTCAAGCCCGACGCTGTTGTAGTTGTTGCAACTGTCCGTGCTCTTAAGATGCATGGTGGACTTCCAAAGAGCGATCTTGGTCACGAGGATCTTGATGCTCTGGAGAAGGGTCTGCCCAACCTGCTACAGCATGTTGAGAATATCACCACCGTCTTTAATCTCCCCTGCGTTGTGGCAATCAATGCATTCCCCACCGATACCGAGGCTGAGCTTAAGCTCGTTGAGGATAAGTGCCGCGAGCTTGGCGTAAACGTTGCCCTGTCTGAAGTTTGGGCAAAGGGCGGCGAGGGCGGCATGGCTCTGGCCGAAGAGGTTGTGCGTCTGTGCGAGCAGCCCAACAACTTTGAGTTCAGCTACGATCTGGATGGCTCGATTGAAGACAAGCTCAACACCATTGCCACTCGTATCTACCACGCCGATGGCGTAGATCTAATTGGCAATGCAGTCAGCCAGGTCAAGGAGCTTGAAGAGCTTGGATTTGGCAACATGCCAATCTGCATGGCCAAGACCCAGTATTCCTTCTCTGACAACCCAGCACTGCTTGGTGCTCCAAAAGACTTCCGTATCACGGTTCGCAACCTCAAGGTCAGCGCCGGCGCTGGATTTATCGTTGCTCTTACTGGCGATGTAATGACAATGCCTGGTCTACCCAAGGTTCCTTCTGCCGAGAAGATCGACGTTGACGAAGACGGCACAATCCACGGTTTGTTCTAAATACACGGAGATAACAGACAACCCGCAGGCGACGCAAAGATCCCTGCGGGTTTGCCTTGCTATGACAATGTATTAAGAAACCTAATAAGGAACCTGTTAAGGAGCCGCAGTATGAGTTTTGTTGAGAAGACGGTCGCAGATTTTACTGAGGTACTCGCCTCTAAAGACGCTGTTCCTGGCGGAGGCGGAGCTTCGGCCTTGGTTGGTGCCGTAGGAATTGCACTAGGAAACATGGTCGGCAACCTCACAGTTGGCAAGAAAAAGTATGCCGATGTCGAGGATGAGGTTAAGCAGCTCATGGAAGAATGTGAGTCGATCAGACTAGAGCTGCTCAAGCTAGTTGATGCCGATGCCGAGGCTTTTGAGCCACTGTCTCGCGCTTATGGAATTCCCAAAGAAGATCCAACTCGCGATGAAGTCATGGAGAATGCCCTTAGGGTGGCCTGTGGCGTTCCCATGGACATCATGAGAACCCTTGCTCGTGCTATCGAGATTCATGAGCGCATGGGTCAAATTGGATCGGCGCTTGCCATCTCTGATGTTGGAGTGGGAGTTATCTGCTGCAAGACTGCAATGCAGGGCGCATCGCTTAATGTCTTTATTAACACCAAGACAATGAAAGATCGCGATTATGCTCTAGAGCTCGAAAAAGAGGCAGATGAGCTTTTGGATAAGTACTGCGCTATGGCAGACGAGACTTACAAAGCTGTCTACGACAGGCTGAGGGGGTAAGATGGCCAAAATCCTTAATGGTAAAGAGGTCGCAGAGGCTCTCAATGGCAAGATTACTGAGCGCGTTGCCGCACTCAAAGAAAAGGGAGTACAGCCAACACTTGGAATTCTTCGCGTAGGAGAGCGTGCAGACGACATTTCTTACGAGAAGGGTGCCACCAAGCGTGCAGAGTCGGTAGGTGTCGAGGTTAAGAAGGTCATTTTGCCTGAGGACATCGACCAAGCAGGGCTTGAGGCTGAGTTCGCAAAGCTTAACGACGACGATCAGGTTCACGGAATTTTGATGTTCCGTCCTCTGCCCAAGCACCTAGATGATGCTCCAATCGTGGCTATGATGGATCCCAGCAAAGACATCGATGGCATCACACAAGGTTCGATGGCGGCTGTTTTTGCTAATAACGACAAAGGCTTTGCACCCTGCACCGCTCAGGCTTGCATTGAGATCCTCGATTACTATGGCATTGATCCTAGGGGTAAACGAGCAACTGTAATTGGACGCAGCTTGGTAATCGGCCGCCCAGTTGCAATGATGCTCATGCACAAGAATGCAACTATTACTATCTGCCACACAAAAACCATTGATATGCCATCTGTCACAAAAGAGGCTGACATCGTAATTGTTGCCGCAGGCAAGATGGAAACCATTGGTGCCGAGTACTTTGGCTCGGGACAGATAGTTATAGATGTTGGAATTGGCTGGAACGAAGAGAAGCAAAAGCTTTGCGGCGATGTTATCTTCGACGAAGCTGAGCCTATTGTCGAGGCAATCACTCCAGTACCTGGTGGTGTTGGAAGTGTTACCACAAGTGTTTTGATTGGGCATGTTGTCGATTCTGCCGAAAGGCGAGTCGGCTAGTCAAAGATCCCGTAGAAAATTCGGGTTCGCAGAATAAAGAAGTGCAAGACAGATAAACAACATTACAACAGGAGGAAACAAATGGAAGGCATGATAATCATTGGCGAAAAGATCAACGGATCAATTCCCAAAACCAGCAAAGCCATCGACGAGCGCGACGAGGCGTATATTCGTTATCTTGCCAAGGCACAGGCCGAGGCCGATGCCGACTTTATAGACTGCTGTGCATCGCGCAACGAGGGCGAGCTTGATTATCAGAAGTGGCTCATTGGCATGATCCAGGAAGAGTGTGATCTTCCAATTTGCATCGACTCCCCCAGCCCCCAGATCTGCGTAGATGCCATGGAGCTTTGCAACAAGCCTGGCATCATCAACTCCATTTCTATGGAGGGAGATAAGTGCGATGTTATTCTCCCCGCAATCAAGGGAACTGATTGGGGCGTAGTAGCACTACTTTGCGACAACAGTGGAATCCCTAGCGATGCCGAAGGACGAATCGATGTCTTCCATGAGATCCTCAAGCAGATGGAGAAGTACGATATCGCTCCTGAGCGCGTCTACATCGACCCACTGGTGGAGACCCTAGGTGCCAACGAGGAGTCGCTGATCACCTTTGCCGATGTCTGCCGCGAGGTTAAGAAGGAAGTCCCCAACATCCACATCACCTCGGGACTCTCTAATATCTCCTTTGGTCTGCCCTGCCGCAAGATGATCAACATGGCCTTCTTGGTGCTAGCCATGCAGGCTGGTATGGACTCGGCAATCATCGACCCACTGAACCGCGACTTCCAGGGCGTTATGCATGCTGCTAGCGCACTGCTTGGCATTGACGAGATGGCTCTTGAGTACATCACTGCCTTCCGTGATGGCAAGTTTGGCCCTGTCGAGACCAAGTAATTTAGCCTTGTAGCTTTGAACCTTAGCTTAGAGCTAGGATTTTGCCCTTGAGTCTTAGCTTTGAGCTTTCAGCCTTGAGCTGGAATTTTTGCTTGGTTTAGCTGGATTTGCTACTTTGGCTAGCAGGCCTTAGTTGACGGGCTTTGGCTAGCAGGCTTTAGCTAGCGAGTTTTAGTTGAAACAGGCTTTGACTAACAAACCGAATTCGATCGACCCAAAGCAAAACCCCGAAAGCTTTTGCCTTCGGGGTTTTGCTTTTACTCGATTAGCTTACAGCTTGTTAATTGCTAGCCGTATTAATTGCTAATTGGAGTTTTAAATCTAGATCAAAGACTACTTGCTCAAAGACTACTTGCGCTCCGACTTGGGCACATAGGGATCTGGGGTCTCGTGCCTAAGCGAGTCATCAAGATAGAGCCTCCTAGAGATGTTATCCCTTCCCAAGAAGTAGGCTGCCCAAGGAGATCCACCACAAAGTTTCCAATCGTTTGGTGGAACAATATAGCCAACAAGCTTCTTCTCTTCGTTGTACTTATGCAGCCTGTGGAAAGCCCTGTAGAAAATGCACAGACGCTCATTGGGATAAACCTCGCACCAAGCATCGCTGGAGCCACCGCAAGGTCCATTGCGCTGGCACTTAGGACATTGAACCATCGGGCAAACGTAAGCTGTGCTGGGCAATCCGCAGTCTCCACAGTCCATGCATCCAAAGAGGAACGACTTGCCAGTGTGCTCGATAGGATGATGACGATTTGGACCCTTCTTAACTTCTTTCTTATACATAGAACGCTGCATAAGGGGGAAGAGCTTTTTGCCCGGAGTAAAGGCCCATTTATGAACAAAGCGAGCGAGTTTGTAAGTCTTTTGAACCGCCCTATCACGCCTTGCGGGAGGTATAGGATTGTGCTCGGGGAGGTTAAGTCCAGTCTCAGGATCTTCCTTATATACGTAGTATCCATTGGGATATCCAAATTGGAACTCCCTAACGTATTCCATCCAGTTGTCCTGAAGTTCATCGGCCTTTTCGAGAATAAAGCTGGCAACCGAAGGAGTGAGTCCGATGCCTCCAATATGAACGCCAGCATAGCCGAGTCCACGAGAAATGGCGACCTGCTTTGCAGCACGCAGGTAACGAAGCTCCTTGCCCTTGTCGTCTGCCTTGGCCTCTTCTTGCAAAACAGCCAGCATCTCATCGGTAACGATGCAGCCAGGGAAATTACCAGCATTCATAGAACGGGCAACGCCTGCAGGAAGCACAAAGATGTTAGCTAGGATCGGGATATTATCAAAACCCTGCTCCTTCATAACCATCAAAACTTCGTGCATTTTACGAACGTCATAACCCACCTGAGAAATGAGGAACTTTGATCCAGCAAAGCATTTCTTGTAAAGCTTGTTGTACTGAGGAATTGTCTCTCCCTCGGTATACTTAAAGGGATTAACAACAGTACCGGGGAAGAAATGAGTTGGTTTTTGATGAGCAACACTGCCTCTAAGCATATAGGGCATGCCCTCGTTCATGGCAGTTACATGCTGAACCAACTGAACCGAATCCAAATCAAAAACGGGCTTTGAAACCCCATTGTAACCACTGATAGGATAGTCGCCTGTCATGCACAAAAGACACTCAATTCCAGTGCGCTCAAGTGCGTTTAGCTGCGCCTCAATTTGATTGCGACTACGATCCTTGCAGGTAAAGTGCACAAGTGGAGTAACACCCATCTGCAGAATCTCCTCAGCAAACTTGTCCGCAAGAAGAGCAGGATTACCGCTGGGATTATCTGTAATCGAAAAAGCATGAACTCGTTTGTTCTCAGACAGTTCACGTGCTTCCTCGACCAGATGAACCTGGGCATCTTCGTTTGCGCCTCGGCCTGGAATGAGTTCGTACGTTACAGCAAATTCCCCATTTTCTAGGGCAGTTGCCAGCCTATTCTCCATATCAGCCCCACTCTCTCCCTAAAATGCCAAATACTAAATTTCAAATACCACCGGGTTTATAAAACCAAAATTGGGAATAATGATACCAAGATCATCCACACGGTAAAAACTACCTCTCCCCAATTTACTTCCGATAAATATTACTGCGTTTTGAACTTAAATATGTCTAGAGCGTTAACTAGAGCCGATAATTGGCAACATAACGGCCGCTTGTAAGGCATTTCGACAGGCAAAAATAGCCTAGACTAGCCGACCAAGCAATCTAGAGCTCTAACACTATGCCAAAGCAGAATTAGCACGATTGCTGAATGGGTGCGCAGAATGCCGGCACTGGACTCGGGCACTGGACTCGGGCAATCTAAAGCTCCCAAGAAATGAAAGCCCACTTAGTTGCACGCTTGTAATTGAGCGTATACATACCCTTAGCCTCAGGATCTTCCACCAACCTCGAAGCAAGATATTCCCTAGCTAGCTCCATCTCCTTATCGGTGATTTCGTAGATGCGAGATGTTCTATCCTGCACAGCCTCTTCTAAAGAAGAGAAGCTGTAGTGCTTGTCGTAGTCGATATATCTGATTTCTGGGCGATATCCCATCTGGTAAAGAATGTTGAAGCAGCAGGGGATGTCGAACTCCCCCACCGAACTGCGCCCGATGGCTTTTAGAAGACCGGGATCCTCAGAGGGATTACCCCCAGTGGCAAGCGTAATTGCAACGCGCTTAGATGCAGTTGAACTGAGTTTGTCTAGAGCTTTTCCCAAATCTGGGACAATGATCGAACGAGAGGCAATTGCAACATCTACTGAATTTTCTACTAGGCCATGCCTTGTCCAATCGTCCTCCCAAGCCATATGCTCAATGCGGATCTTGTCCTGCACGCCAGCTTTCTGAGCATTTTTAGCGAGGTTCTCAAGCATCTTTGTGGAGAAGTCTGCAGCAACAACGTTGTGACCATCGGCAGCCATAGAAATTGCTAGATCACCTGGCCCGCATCCCATATCTAGCACGCTTTGTCCCTCGCTAAGATTGAGATACTCAAAGAATGTCTTGGTATAAGAAGACCCTTTGCGCTGCGAGAAAGAATCTGCCCTCTCATCCCAAATTTTGACATCGGGCATTGGCCGTCTTTCTCGCTGAAGTTCTATCCAAGAGTTGCGCCAATCGATCGCTAACATGTCTAGTGACATATATGTCTCAGCCTCCGATCTTTTTTGGGTTGGCTCAGTTTGGTTGACTCAGTTTGGCCTAGAGCTTCCCTATGTTAAACCA
>CAZOMM010000035.1:5506-19885 GCA_964581165.1 uncultured Coriobacteriaceae bacterium | reverse complement strand
AAGCTTTCCTCGCAGACCACCGGTTCCAAAGGCAAGATCTTTATAGAAGGCATCTACAACATCGCCATCATTCGCACGGGCAAGTATTTCTTTATGCTCTTCGGCAATGTTGTCTAGCCATCTTGCGTAGACTATATCGCTTTGCTCTCTCCCCAAGGTATTGCTACTTTCCAGTCCTGCTCTTACCAAACATGGCAGCAAAGGTGGCAAAGAAAATACGCGCATCCATCGCAAATCCAGCGTTTCGTACATACTCAAGTTCGATCTTTTGACGCTCACTGCTTTCAAAAGTGGCGCCATTGCGCGCCGTGACTTGCCAAAGACCGGTAATGCCTGCTGGAACAGACAGGATCTTTTTACATAGGCGCTGAGAACTGTGTCGAAAGCACTTTTGCATATCTTGTATCTTTAAGACCCGCCTGTCTTACACACGACGTTAAATAGCCATAAAAAAGAAAAAGCCTTTAAAAGGCTCCTTTTCCCATGATTACTTGTTTGGTGGTTTTAAAAACCAGACCGAGATCGTAGGCAGCGCTACTTCTCTCGATGTACTCAAGGTCAAGATTGATCATCTCTTTAAAACTAGAATTGCTTCTAGGGCCAGCTTGCCACAGGCCACCACAGCCGGGTTTTACAGCCAGACGACCTTTTTCACGTTCGTCATACTGAATAACCTCGTTTGGCAAACCCGGACGCGGACCAATAAGGCTCATATCCCCTACAAACACATTGAGCAGCTGCGGCAACTCATCAATTGAGTGGCGGCGAATGAATGCACCAACACCGGGGATAATGCGCGGGTCTTCTTTGATCTTGAACAGTGGGCCATCTGCCTCGTTGGCATCTTGTAGTTCTGAGAGCATCTCGTGGGCATTGGGCACCATGGATCTAAACTTCCACATACGAAAAAGCCGGTACGATCCATCTTTGCGAACACGACCCACCCGCCACTGCGAATACAGCGGCCCGGCTCCTGGGCTCTTTACACAGATAACTCCACACAACACAAGCGAGAAAACCAACAAAACCGCAATTGCTACTGCAGATGCGCACAAATCAAATGTACGTTTTACAAAGCGGTATCCATATCGCGATAAACAAGGCTTAACGCCCGCATTGAGTGTGCGTAGTATTTCGACCGCTTCGGCATCGGAGATAAACTTTTTGCCCGAGTTTGATTGCGAGCCGCCTGGGCTTGGACGCGGGTCGTCTGGCCCCGGCTGTGGATCGCCCGATCTCGACTGTGGATCATCTGCCCATATCTTCGAGTCGTCCGTCTCTAACTGTGAGTCGCCCAACCCCAGCTGCGGGTCGCCCGACCCCAGCTGCGACTCACCCAGCTCCGCACTCGAAAATATTTCTTTTTTAGGCGTGTTTTCTAACAATCTCTAGCCCAAGTTTTACGGTTTTTTTGCGCCCCAGAATGCTGATTTCTAGGTACGCAAGCCGCTTGTGGCGGTCGATCTTTTTGATTAGACCAGTGTGGTTCATCAGCGGCCCTGTGAGCACAATTACCTCGTCGCCTTCGATCACGCCACTCGACATGCCAACCACACGTTTGTCTGGTTCCATAAACGCGTTAATAAGACTTACTTCTGGATCACTTAAGGGTAAAAATTTTCCGTTGTTGCTAAGTAGTCGCGTAAACTCTGGCACCTGCTTTAGCTGTTCTGCAGCCTTATCCGGGTCTTTAGTGACAACGAAAATGTAGCCGGGTATCAGAACTTCCCTACAAAGGTGCCATTCGCCCGAATAGCGTTTTTTGATCTCGTACTGAGGGACAAAGCATTCCTCAAAAACACCCGCGTCAGCGATTTTGTTTATAAGCTTTGCTACATGCTTTTCTCTGCCGCCAACAACTTGCACGACATACCACATAAGCGCCACCCCCTGCCGCATAAAACGCCCAGCGCAGGGGAACGCCCCCGTGCAGCCATAAAACGACACGTGTTGTGCAACAACTTATTTACCCTTGAGCGATCCAGAACGCGCACCCAGCGACGATCCTGTGCTTTCAAGATATGTTTAAAGACTTATGTCTCAGATTACAGGAACCACCTGCAATTGACTTTCTCTAACTCCTCTAGATCCTCTAACTCCTGTAGACTCACACACTAAAGGCGTTAAAGGTGCTTTAAAACCACACTAAAAGCACCACAAGAAGCAGAAAACGAGAAGCAGAAAATCAACTGCAACCGGTTCGCTGGCTCTACATCCTCACATGCCTCCCTTGTGTCTGAAAGTTTCTCTTTGCCTCTGCCAGCAAACGATAATGATCTGGATAATGCGCATCACTGGCAATATAGGTGTACAAGTTTTCCTCAAAGAGCCTTTTTGCCGGGCGCTTCTCCCTACCCAGTCTGCCACCTGCCACAAAATCGGCCGAGGCCTGCAAAAAACAGCCCATCTTTACCAGCCGTCGTGCAATGTCAATGTTCTCCTGAATTGCCCGATACCGCTCGGGGTGCGCGACAATCACCGTAAAGCCTCGGCCCTGCAGCTCGTAAATGGTGCGCTCGTACTCGTTAAAGTCGTATTCGCTACAACGGCTCGAAAACTCCAGTAAAAACTCTCGCCCACCATCAAAAGTAAGCCTATCAGCCCAGCTCATTCCCAAATCCATGAGCTTGGCATGGTTAACCTCCCAGCCCATTTGCAAAGGAAAGTTACCCGCATGTGCACGCAGTAGCTCAAAAGAATCCCACATCGCATCGTAGTCAAAGTAGGGGTCGCGCACATGCGGCGTACAAACGATAGACTTAACACCTACGCTTTTTGCCGCCTCTAGCATAGCAAGCGACTCCTCTAGATTGGCAGCGCCGTCGTCAACACCAGGTAGTATGTGACAGTGAATGTCCCGCATGGTAATTCCCTATCAATTCCCTATCTCTGCTGGCGCAAGCCGGAGCCAGTAATGCTGGAGCTGGCGGCGCTGCGACCAGTAATGCCGGAGCTGGCAATGCGGGAGCTGGCGGCGCTGCGACTCGCAATACTAGAGCTGGCAATACTAGAGTTGGCGATCCTAGAACCGGCAATACTGCGGCTCGCAGTGCTGGAGCCGGCAGTAGTACCGGAGCTAGCGGCAACCCTAGAGCCAGTGGAGTCAGCAGCAGTGCCGCCTTCTGTAGTGGCTGCAGTAGTTTGTTTGCCTTTTAATCCTTTAAAGGCTGTACGCGAAGAGGGTAACTGCACATCGGCGGAGCCTCGTGAACGGCTCGGGTTTGTACCTCTCCCCCTCCTTGTATACGTGTTAGAACCCGACTCAACAGAGGACGAAGGTGCATCCTTCTTAACACGCTTACCGTCCATGGTGTAGTAGGCGTAGTAGAATTCGGAACTCGTGTTCTCTACAAAGGTAGCACAGACACCAATAACGTTGGCATTTGCCTTTTCTAGCTGCTGATAAGCACTCAACAACTGATCGCGTTTTACATGGTTGGTGCGCACCACCATCACCGTTGCATCCACTAATGCAGAAAGCACGGCGGCATCCACAAAAGCACCTACCGGCGGCGTATCAAAGATCACAAAATCGTACGTGTCGCGTAAGTGCTTCGCAAAACGCCTAAAGCGACTCGACGCTAAAAGGTCTGCCGGGTTGGGAATATTAGGCTCAGTATCAAGAAAGTACAGGTTAGGAAATGGAGTAGAACATACCGCCTGCTCAAGTGACACCTCGTTTGTAAGCACAGCATAAATGCCCGCACTCGGGTGTATGTTTAGAGCGTAGGCTAAAGATCTGCGCCTCATGTCGCACTCTACTAGCAACACACGCTTGCCTGAGGTGGAAATAGCCTGTGCTAGGTTAACCGAGGTGGTTGTCTTGCCTTCGTTAGGCACCGAGCTAGTAAGCACTATCGAGCGAATAGGATTGTCAACCGACATAAAGCGAATATTGGCGTACAGTGTTTTTGCAGCATTCTGCACTTCACGCATACTCGGTTCTGGTTTTTTCTTTGACATCTAAACCCTCACTCTTTAAGCCTTGATAGTGGGAATGCGGCCAATCACAGGCAAACCTAGCAGCTCTTCGGCTTCTTCGGGGTTGCGCACGCGAGTGTTTACCATGTCCATAACCACAACAATAGCAATAGCTACAAATATCCCCGCTAAAAATGCAAGCGCGGTGTATAACATACGCGGCGGCCCAGAAGGTTCAGTAGGCACCGATGCTTGATCGATGGCATTAACGGCGCTTACATCCATAACCTCTTGCGCCACTTGGTCGGTAGTTGCAGCTAGCTCGTTAGCAATAGAGGCAACTAACTGCGCCGACTCCCCTTCTACTGTAAGCGTAATTACACGAGTGCTAGTTCCGCTTGTAACTGAAATCTCATAACCGGCAAGCGACTCCATCTCCAAAGTACTCGCCGTATCTTCGAGCACACGTTCGTTTGTGATGAGTGTCGCAACGTCGTTTGCAATCATCTGACTAGCAGACAGATCGGTGCTAGAAATGCTGTCAGAATCGCTTTCTGAGGTAGAAAGCACATACATCGATACGCTGGCCGAATAAACATCGGACATTATGATCCACGCGTACGCTGCCACTACCACCGTAAGCACCACAGGCACAACAATAACGATCTTCAGATGCTTTTGTATGAGTTTAAAAAGTTCAAGTAATGTCATCTAAACCTCAACAGCCAAATGCTTTCGCCATTGGGAGGATATTTTAAAGCTATATAGAGCAGATTTAATGCCGACATATTGGAAAGGTAGATCGAAGCTAGTGTGCCGATGTGAACCGTCGTGCCAACGTGAGCTGTTTCGCCAAGGCCCACTGTTGCACCAAGGCGAGCTGTTGCACCAACACCCATCAGCGCGCCGAGGCGAGCTGTTGCACCGACGTAAACCACCGCGCCAAGGCCCATCAACGCACACCACGATGCTGCACACAATAGTGATGTTCATAAGCAAAAGACCTAGTTTTTTGCTCAGTTTGTACGCTAAACAAAAGAAGGCGAGGAGAATTCCCCCCCCCCTCAATTTTTAATCTGCAACTTAGCTCCCACTTTTGCATATATGTATCGGCTTTTACTATCTGCTGCACTGTTATCCAAGGCACTCTCTTGTCTTTATTGAACCCTATCGAACAAATTCGCCTACTATATCCTCCGACCTTTTGTTCCTTTCTTTGCCCTACATTTACTTGTCTTGCTAGTTTGTGGTTTGCCAAATTATCAGACCCAGAAAAGCAAACCACCCTAAAACCGCCCTATATAGATCAAGTAAAAGAGCCCAAAAAGAACTATGACTGTATACCATACTTTGGGGATTTTGATGAAATAAATTTCATAATTGTATGCACAGGACAATTATTGGGAACGAAAGCTGCTTTTAACGGAACGAAAGCGGCAAAACAATCTGCGCCAAAATAAGCTGCGCTAAGCATAACAAGTTATATCGAGCTATATCGAGCATCTTTAATTGTTGGGTATACTCGTTTGTTGTAAAGAAGCAACTCGCGGAGTTCGGCTTACGGAGTCTAACTTGCGGAGTCTAACTTGAGGAGCTCAGCCCGCGCAGCTCAACTTGCGGGGCTCAACTTATGGAGCTCAACTCGTGGAGTCCAACTTGCGGAGTTCAGTCTGCGCAGCAAAAGCCAACTTGCGCAGTAAAAGAGCAAAAGCGACAAAAGAGAGAAAGAGATTTTTATCAGATGATCACATTCGAAGACAACATCCCGCGCTCTCTTGAATTTAAAATCCCTCACTACGACAAAGATCCGAATTTTTCTCGCAAATACAAAAAGACTGTAGTTAAATGCGCCTTCCCCTCTGTTTTTGTAAACGGTCTTTTTAACCTCATACTTGGTCTGTGGATTTGTATCGTGGGTATCGTTTGCCTAATGCTTGGCTACGAGAGATTTGGCAAGCCTACAACGATGCTTTTAGGAATTGTGGCTGCCACCGTGTTAAGCGCTATATATGGCCGCTATATGCAAACAAGGGTTGTCTTTCCTAGAGGGGGCTGCCTTCCATACACTGCAGAAAAAACCAAAACTTACATGTGGTTGATTCCTTTAATTGTGTATATAGGTTTGGCTGTGTTTGCGATAGTTGGCTCAGCAGTTTTGATGGTGCAAATCACGCTAGGTGCATTTTTTGGCTGCTTGGAGATACTTGCCTATCGCTACAGCAATAAGTCTTCGATGCTTTTTGCTTCTTTACTACTTGTTGCTCTGCCAACAATCACGGCCTACCTAGGAATAGCAAACACCACAGATATATATGCTGCAATAGTTACCAATGCTCCAACAAACGGGATTGTCCTTGTTTTTCTAGGAACTTGGTGTCTACAGAGGTCTATGGCTCCTCTTAATCGTAATGCTAACGACACCCAGGTTATAGCTAGAAATTTATCAAGCAGCAACTATAAAGATCGCTTTATTGCAGTTAATCGTTTGTGTAACAAGGTCGATTATGATCTCTTACCTGATCTTATAAAGCTAACGGTAGACAAAGAAGAGATTGTTGCCCATATCGCTCAAATGGCCCTAAGTAATATATGGGGACCTCGCCCGCGCGAAATGTCTATGCCCACTAAAGCTGTTATTCCACCCGAAGCCCCCGAGGCTCAAGCAGAAGCTTTTAGAACACAGTACGAAACAAGACGAAGTAGCCTGCTTGAGTCGTGGAAGGAGCATAATAAAAGGGTTGAAAAAGCAATTAGGCAAATCGCTGACGATTTTAATGATGATAAGCGTCCTTGCGAAATCATTTTTGAACTAGCCTCTGGGGAAGGGGTTTTGTATAAGCCAGTGCGTAGAGTGGCTATCGAGATGCTGGGTCCTATGCGAACACCAAAAGCCTATGCAAGCTTGATGCAGCTTATCCAACACAAAAACAAAGAGGTGAACCAAGCTGCAATAGCCAGTTTTTATGGTGCCGATAGTAAGGCCATACTGTATTTAGAGAAGTTTTTTACAGCAAAGCATCCTTGGCAAAGAATTCGAGCCATTAGAGCTGCTCGTTGCTTGCTCGATTATCTTGCAGTCTTTGATAAAAGCGATGCAGATGTTGCCCAGGCTCTTCTCAACCAAAACATTGATGTCTTGTTTAACACAGACGATACCTGCACGTTTGCTGCCACTATTTCGCTTTTGCCCTGCGAAGAAAGCCAGGATGTGGATGTTATCGAGGAATACTGCATGAACCCTAGGCCCATCATTAAAATTGCGGCATTGTTTGCTCTGATAAAGCATCAGCCCCAGATAAATGCTGCCAAGTGGGTGGTTCCGGCTCTTGGTGATGCAAGCGCTGTTGTTAGATATGCTGCAATTCTTGGAGTAGAGAAGTTACGTTTGGGAGATTCGGATCGCCACTATAAAAAGATGCTTACAGATCCCAATAAGATGGTAGCTAATCTAGCCCAAGAAGTGCTTCAGCGGTTTGAGGCTCTTAAGAAGCCATTGCCTAATTAGTAGCCAACTTCCTCTTCTTCGTCTTCTTCTAGTTGAGACTGCTGATAGGCAGCCTGTATCATCTCCGCCTCTTCAACAAGCTCAGGATCAAAGAGATTTTCTACCTCGCCTAGATTGGCCATTCCCTCATCGGTGTAAAAACTTCCGTCTTCGCTATACCCATAGGCAAGACCAAATCCAAACGCCTGATCTTCGTGCTTTTTTCCCACCTCAGCAATAATGGCATCTATTTCTTCATCGGCTAGTTCTATATATCCGTCGTAGCAAAAGACATATGCCTCAGCAAGATGAGCTATCACATTAACCGACTGGGCAGCAAGCTCGTAATAATCGATATCTTCTCCATTTGGATAAGAATTTACAAAGACATCCTCGCCAGCCAAAATAGTAGTAAAAGGATCAAAGCTGCCGTTTTCTGCTAATTTGGATGCTGCCGTATCTAGCGAATAGAAGAGAATTTTTTGTATGTTTTCTTCCATCTCTAACTCAACCAAGTCTCCCTCGCTTGAAAGGATTGCCTGATTGCTTGTGGCCTCACTACTTGCGGCCTCATTGTTTGCGGCCTCATTGCTTGCAACTTGGCTGTCTGTGGTTTGATTGCCTTCGTTTGCATTCGTGGCTTCGTTATTTGTGGCTTGATTGCTCATCTTTGTAGCCTTTCACGATCTTGCTTCAATATGGGATAAATAATCCACATAAGTAAGAATATACATTCAAACTCAAATACTGCTCTTTAAATCTACTAGTAAAAAACTATGAGACTGCAAACTTCCCATCTTCACTACTAATTTCAGCATGTATAACCATACTTAAATGCAATTAAATCTAAACTCTTCCAAACTTTGCTAGCATTTTCTCTGTTGGCTGTTATGGAGGAGTGATTTACATGACTACAGAAAAAGAAAATTATCTACGTACGCTTGCTGGAGAAGAGCCCGAATGGGTACCTATGTATACCTTTGGGCCAGTCCCCGGTTTAGAGAGGCCTTGTCCTTCGTGCATGCTTGAGCCCCTCATCATCAGTGAATTTAGGGTCAATGGTGGTGGAAAAGATATTTGGGGAGTTAACTATATTCCAACCTACGAGACCGGAAATGCTCTGCTTCCCGAGCCAAACAACTTCATTCTTGAAGACATCACAAAATGGCGCGACGTTATCAAGGCTCCCGACCTTGAGGGTGTCGACTGGGAGACAATGATCAAAAAGCAGTTTGATGGCTTTGCAGAGCTAGGGGTTAACAGAGACGACACTGCAATAGCTCTTAATTTGCATTTTGGTTATTTTGAGAACCTTATGGCTTTTATGGGATTTACCGAGGGTCTATGCGCTATGTCAGAAGAACCCGAAGAGGTTTATGCGCTTTTTGATTACATGTGTGACTTTTACACTGAGGTAACTAGGCAGGTTTGGTCGTATGTTCGTCCCGACGTGCTGGTTTTGATGGACGACACAGCCGCTTGGGGTGCTCCGTTTATCTCTAAAGAGATGTATCACGACCTAGTTCTTCCCTTCCATGACAGGCAGGCAAGCTTTGGTAGAGATGCAGGAATCCCAATCACCATGCACAACTGCGGTAAGGCCGAAATCTTTATGGAGGATCTTGTAGGCATTGGTGTTAAAGCATGGGATCCGGCGCAAACTTGCAATGATCTCAAGGCGGTCCAGGAGAAGTTTGGCAACGATCTTGTAATCATGGGTGGCTGGGACACCCATGAGCTGCTCGGCCCCGATGTCACCGACGATGACATCCGTCAGTCTGTAAGAGACACAATGGATGCTTACGCTAAAGGCGGCGGCTTCTGCTGGTGTGGCGCTTTCTTGGGAGCTATAGACGACGAGACTATCAATCATAAGAACAAGGTTTTGTTTGATGAGGTCTTCTCGTACGGAGATAAGTTCTACAAATAAGCGCTAGATAAGTGCTGATTTTGTAAGCCCTGCGAACTTTTTACAAGTTTGTAAGCGCTTGCGGATGCTTACGGCGCTCGTGGGCGCTTACAAACGCTCGCGAGCGCTGATTCACCGCTGCTTTCCATCGGCGATAGCCGAACTTCCATAGACTGCGAAAACTGATATACTGCCCTTTGCTGCATTCACAGACAGGTGGTGCAGTGGTAATAGGTGGATATGGAGAGCTGGCCGAGTGGTCGAAGGCGCACGATTGGAAATCGTGTATACGGCTTGAAACCGTATCTAGGGTTCAAATCCCTAGCTCTCCGCCATTTTGAATCTTTTATTAATTTACCAATCACTTGCTCGCAGGATTTTCTCTTATTGGATCAAACGCGGAGGGGTGGCAGAGTGGTTGAATGCGGCGGTCTCGAAAACCGTTAGGCGGGTATCCCCCGTCTCGAGGGTTCGAATCCCTCCTCCTCCGCCAGATAGATTAAAGTTGGAGTCTGTGTTAGAAATTGTTCTAGCGCAGGCTCTTTTTTGTGTGAGAGGACGGCGTGTCAACTAATGACACGTTTCCTACTCGATTATTTGGATCTAGGCTTCTTTTATTTAGACGTAGGCCTTTTTGTTTACATTTACACTTGCAACAAGTTTTAAAGCAAATTTTAGAACAAGTTCAATAAGTTTGGCTCAAGGAGGAAGCATGCTTTTTGAGAAGATCGATATCCTTGATGAAAACATGCAGCTTTGCAAAGACTGTTATGTGGCTGTTGAGGGAGACACCATCACTTATATCGGAAACGAACGCCCCAAAGGGGATTTTGCCGAGACCTACAACGGCCAAGGAAAGCTCTTAATTCCTGGTTTATACAACATGCATGCCCACTCAACAATGACACTTTTGAGGGGTTACGCCGAAAATCTGCCACTCCAGCGCTGGTTAACTGAAATGATTTTTCCGTTTGAAGCTCTAATTACAGATGAGTCTGCATTGCCAGCCACCAGATTGGCAATTGCCGAGATGCTGCGTTATGGAATTGTCTCATTTTCGGACATGTACTTTTTTGAAGACGCACGCGCTCAAGCTATAGAAGAATCTGGAATCAAGTGCAATATCTGTAACTCGATTAGTTGTTTTGATGAAGATGCTCACTATAAAGACATAGATAGCTACCGCAAAAACGAGCATATCTACCGCGATTTTCACGGGGCCTTTGATGGCCGCTTACTAATGGACATGTGCCTGCATTCCGAATACACCACTACTCCAAATATCGTTAGAGAAGTAGCCGAGAAATCTCTCGAATATGGCCTAGGAATGCATATCCATGTTTCGGAAACAAAGAGCGAGGTTGAGGAGTGTAAGGCTCGTCATGATGGCAAAACTCCACCTAAATACCTAGCCGATCTTGGGGTCTTTGATTCAAGAACTACGGCGGCTCACTGTGTTTGGTTAGAAGGCGAAGATTTTGACATTCTTCGCGATAAGGGAGTAAGCATAGCCACCAACCCTGCATCTAATCTCAAGCTTGGTAGCGGCTTTATGAACTGCCCAGAGGTCGTAACCAAGGGAATTTCTTTAACAATTGGAACAGATGGAGTGGCAAGCAATAACGCTCACAATCTTTTTAGGGAGATGTATTTGCTAGCCACAATCCATAGAGGTTATACGCAAAATCCTGTTGGGCTCTCTCCTGCCGAAATTTTAAAGATCGCCACAATTGCTGGGGCTAATGCTCAAGGCCGCAGTAAGTGTGGAAAATTGGCAGTGGGCTATAAGGCTGATCTTGTTGTGCTCGATATAGACAAGCCCTGGATGCAACCAGTCACAGACATGGCAACAAATGTTATATATTCAGAATCGGGCGAAGATGTAGTGCTTACTATGGTGGATGGAAAGGTGGTCTACCGCAACGGAGAGTGGCCCGGCATAGACGTAGAAAAGGCTATGGCCGAGACTCAATATTATCGAGATAAGATAGTGGCGAGTCTTTAGTAGCGGTGAGTTTTTGGTAGCAGCTAGTGTTGTTATAAGGCTAAGTTGTTGAGCTAGAAACACTCAACAACTATAGCCTCTCAGTAAAGGGTGCGCAGAATGCCGGGGCTGGCGAGTTCCGCAGCGAGCGAAAATAACCCGGATTCAGCGCGGTTTCTGCGCACCCATCCAATATCCGTGTCAACGGCGGTTTGGCACAGGGTTAACAATTAAACCCTAAGCTACAGTTCCCTCTGGAATATCAATTCTGATGCATTCTACATCCATACCTTCAACCCCAGGCTTACCCCCTTCGGGAAGCACTATAAGGCAATTGGATTGAGAGGTTGCACCTATAAGTGCTGAGGACTGTCTACTTAAAGGTGTCGCTATATAACTGCCATCTTCTTTTTTACTGAGAGTGCCTCTGAGAAGAAACCTGCGAGGCTCTTTCTTTTTAACATCTGCAGCTAGTTTTGCGGTTACTGTTGTGCGGCTAAGAGTCTTGTATCCCTGTGCTTTAAGTAAGGCTGGCCTTACTAAAATCTCAAATCCTGTAGCAGATGCTGCAGGATTGCCAGATAGGCCAAACATTAAAGTTCCGTCTTTTGCAACACCAAAGGTTTGGGCCTTACCTGGCCTCATATTCACATACTCAAATTTAATATCTCCAAGTAAAGTAATAACCTGTGAGATATAGTCAAAGTCTCCTCCACAGGCACCACCGCTCGAAACCACATAGTCGCATTCAGAAACTGCACGGGTATACTCATCGCGGATTGCGTCTGGCTCATCATTAACAATAGGGTAAAGCTTAACTTCGGCTCCGGCATCCTTTGCCATTGCAGCTAGGGTGTATTTATTAGAATCGCGCTTCTTACCCATAGGAGGAACTTCTGTAGAATCAACCAGCTCTGTTCCAATGGATATAATCCCAACAACAGGGCGCTTATGAACAGCTACTTCAACATTGCCTGTAGTTGCCAAAAGACCAGCTCCTGCCGGATTAATCACATCGCCTTTTGTAAAGACAAGCTGGCCTGCTTTTGCCTCCTCGCCTGCTTTGCGAACATTGGCTCCAATTTTGTAAGGCGATTTAAAAATCACTTTATCGCCTGTATCTCCATTGCCAGTGATCTCAACATCTTCGATCTTAACGTTGGTGTCGGAGCCTGCAGGCATAGCAGCGCCTGTCATGATCTTGATGGCTTTACCTCTTTGTAAGGTTCCCTCGTGTAGATATCCTGCACCAATCACATCGACAACATCTAGCTCAACAGGATGCTCCGGACTAGCACTTGCAACATCGGCTCCTATGATTGCATAGCCATCCATTGCTGCATCATCAAACATGTTTATGTCGATATCGCTATATAGATCCTCAGCAGCTGCTCTGCCTATTGCATCAATTACAAATACTTTTTCGACAGGCATTTCTTTAACGTTTTCAAGCACTTTAGAAATAGCGTCCTCAACAGGAATCAGGTCTGACATGCCCAACGCATCCTTTCTTTTTACACTGAGTTAAACCACTGTTGTTATAAGGTTAGATTGTCGAGCTAAAAACACTCAATAAAGTTAAGCTTTCACTAAAGGGTGCGCAGAATGCCGGGGCTGGCGAGTTCCGCAGCGAGCGAAAACCGCCTGAGTCCAGCACAGCTTCTGCACACCTATTTAGTGATCATGTCAGCGGCGGTTTAACACAGAGACCCTTACAGAGCTTGCAACCTGCCATCTAAAAGCTCTTCCATAGCAACAGCCAGTTGGTCTGCACAAGAGCTTTGTCTAGTGGCACACGTATTACCTTTTAGTTTGTCTATGATGTATTGAGGCTCAACACCATCTAATAATTTTCCAATAGCCTTGAGATTACCTGGGCAGCCACTGATAAAGTTTATATCGCTGACCTTTTCGCCATCATAATCAAAGCTTATTTCTTTGGCGCAGACTCCTTTTGGCTTGAATTTATAACGCATGATTTTCTCCTTAAAATCTTCCCGATTTTCCTCTTTTCCTTAAAGTTAATCTCTATGTTAGATCAGTATTGATATGGATTTGATAAAGGAACTTGCCTAACGCGCTTAAAAACAAAAGGCCTACAGCTCGCC
Organism: uncultured Coriobacteriaceae bacterium; assembly: GCA_964581165.1. GTDB lineage: Bacteria > Actinomycetota > Coriobacteriia > Coriobacteriales > CADBOM01 > CAZPAN01. The sequence continues at coordinate 6,479 of CAZOMM010000035.1, read as the reverse complement.
TACGCCCTAAATCTCATCACTTTTTAAAACACAACCAAAAGACACCACTGCAGGCAAAAACAAAACAGGCCAGACGTGTGCGCAACATGCGTCTGACCTGTTATCAGCAAATTGGTGGAGATAAGGGGATTCGAACCCCTGGCCTCAGGCTTGCAAAGCCCGCGCTCTCCCAGCTGAGCTATATCCCCATCGTTATACAGCTTCAAAACATCTATCACACAAATCAACCCACATCACGTGGGTTGTAATAGATGGTGGGCCCAACAGGATTTGAACCTGTGACCTCACGATTATCAGTCGTGCGCTCTAGCCAACTGAGCTATGGGCCCCTAAATCGCTTTGACACCTTATAACAGCATTATATTTAGGTCAAGAAACATATATTCTATTCGGTCAACGATATTGGCAAACGAACCTTACTGGCTTGTACTATCCTATTCCTATAGGAAGGAGGCCTCATTATGATTCCTGTGTCTATAGATGCTTTGATATTTGGAACAGGCCCAGACAAATCTGTGGTAGTTCTCCGTCCGTTTGTTGACATGTTTTCAGACAATAAAGTATTGCCTATGTATATAGGGAATGCGGAGGCGGTTGCCATAAGTATGGCAATAGAAAATAGAAAGACTGAAAGGCCTCAAACTCACGAACTAATGCTCAATATAATCGACAGTCTTGAAGCAAAAGTAGTAAGGGTTGTTATAGATAGAGTAGATGGATTGTCTTTTTACTCAAGGATAGTGCTAAATCACAATGGTTGTGAATTTAATATAGATGCCAGACCTAGCGATGCTTTAACCCTAGCAATTAGAGATGATGCTCCTATTTATGTAGAGTCCCCTGTGTTTGTAGCAGCAGCAATGAACTTTAATCCTCGTAGAGATAGTTTTAAAGAAAAAGAAATCGAAGCTTTTCATGATTTTGTAGAAAGACTAGATCCGGAGGATTTTAAGATTTCTGGCCTTGGGGAGGA